>CALHUY010000051.1 GCA_938039295.1 uncultured Solobacterium sp. | reverse complement strand
GTTGATGGAAATACTGTTATTACAAAAGCTACACAAGAATGGATCGATGAATATATTCGTGAAAGGATGGCACCGATACAAGAATGAAGAATGATATTTTTGAAGTTTGCGCTGGAAGCGTACAGGACTGTATGAATGCGGAGCAGGGTGGTGCTGATCGAGTAGAGTTAAATAGTGCATTATATCTAGGTGGACTTACACCAAGTTTAGCTATGTTAAAGCTAGTGAAAGAAAAGATATCACTTAAGGTCATATGCATGAATCGTCCACGTGCAGCAGGTTTCTGTTACAACGATGTTGAAATTGAAACCATGTTCGAGGATGCTAGACTTTTATTAGAGAATGGTGCGGATGGAATCTCATTTGGATTCTTAAATCCAGATGCGACAATTAATACGATTCAAACAAAGAAGATGGTTGAACTGATACATCGTTATCATAAGGAAGCAGTATTCCATAGAGCATTTGATTGTGTGTCTGATCCGTATGCAGCGATTCAACAACTTATTGCTTGTGGAGCAGACCGTATTCTAACAAGTGGGTTACAGCCAACTGCTATGCAAGGAATTCAAAATATTTCGAAATTACAATCGGAATTTGGTGATAAAATAGAATTGTTAGTAGGTAGTGGCATTAATAGTAATAATATTCAAATAATCAAAGAACAGGCAAAAGTTTATCAATTTCATGGTAGTTGCAAGGAGTGGTGCAAAGATCCTACCACAACAGTTGGAGAGGTAAGTTATGCATATCATGAAAGTGATGACTACGATTGCGTTAGTTTGGAGAAAGTAAAAAGTATCGTACAGGAATTGAGAGGAAAGTAAAATGGAAGGCTTGGAGTTAATCTGCTTTAAAATTATTGCATCGGCAGGTGAGGCGAGAAATTCATATTTAAATGCATATCGGTTTGCTAAAAGAAAAGATATTGCTGCTGCAAAAAAAAGTATGCAAGAAGCTGAAGAGTTTTTTAATAAAGCACATCAAGCTCATGCAGAACTTATTACACAAGAAGCAAATGGTGATAGTGTGAGTGTGACGTTATTGCTAGTACATGCGGAAGACCAAGTAATGAGTGTTGAAACACTTAAGATGATTGCTGAAGAAGAAATCTCATTTGTGGAAGGGTTACAGGCATGAGTAAAAATAAGCAACTAAGAAAGAAGACAACAGATAACAAACAAAACAATCAAAATGCTTTTCTTGCTAGAAGAGGGTTTGCATTTGTAATTGATTTTATTATTACAAATCGCTTATCACTTCTTGTGACAGGGATTGTATATGGCTTCATGAACGGTGGAAAAATTCAGATTCTAAATGGTTTTGAAGGTATGCAGCCAATGCAGATTCTTGTGTTATTGCTAAGTGTACTCATCGCGCATGGATTCTATTTTGTCTTTATACCTGCCAAAATTACAGGCGGTTCAACTATGATGCAAAAGGTTATGCAGATTAAAGTTATCCGTGAAGACGGTGAACCAGCAACTTTAAAAGATTTTTCTTTACGTTACTTCGTAGGATCTATTCTATGTGAAGGATTATTCTATGATGCATTCGGCGTTATATTGAGTGGTATTTTCTTTGGAATTTTTATGGCTGAGGATTTTAGCAGAATCATCTATATAGTAAGTGCAATTAGTAGTTTACTTTCATTAATTATGGCGTTAATGGATAAAGGAAAATATCGATTCTTCCATGACCAGATTTCTAAGACAATTATGA
>CALHUY010000050.1 GCA_938039295.1 uncultured Solobacterium sp. | reverse complement strand
TATTAACATTATAAGAATTCTAAAATGTCTCAGTGATGAGGCATTTTCTTTTTGCCAAAAAGAAAACTGTACTCTCCATTATAGAAATACGGAAAGTACAGTGAGGAAGAAACCAACAAATATAAACCAACCTAATAGATATCCCTTTAGATAATGCTTGCATAACGCAACATATTCACGAATCATTGCGCTTGGCCAGAAGTAGAATGCGATAGGAGCACCAATGCCGATTGCTGGAATATCTAATGAGCGACAAAGAAGTAATGCACGATAGACGTGGAAGTTGGAAGTGACTACCGCAATACGCATACGACCACCTCTACGCTTAATGATTTCATAGGAATTACGCATGTTTTCAAATGTATTAACACTCTTATCTTCCATGATAATTTGGTGATTCTTAATGCCTTTATCAATTAGGTATGTACGCATGGCTTCCGCTTCAGATACTTTTTCATCAGAACCTTGACCGCCAGAAACAACGATATAACAAGAAGATACCGACTTATTAAATACGCGTATCGCCTTATCAAGTCGATTGGCAAGCAGTTTCGTTGGTGTTAAACCATCAATTAATCCAGCACCTAATACAACAATGTAGTCAAAATCAACATGTCTTGGGAGTACTTGGATGAATATGGAATAGAACATAAATGCGACGAATACAAGTGAGATATATAAGACACTAAATCCAAATCCCATTTTAAGCAAAGTTGGAAAATCTTGTATTAGATGAATCGAATGATCTATATAGTTGTTAACAGCCACTATCATTGAAGTTATGAAATAAAATTCGCCAACTAAGATAAAGATTCCAAACGCTATGGATAGGAAACTTGTAATGTGGAAACCTTCCTTACGAAGCATCTGTACACTATTTACCATCAATAAGAATGGAATGATAAATATCAAGAACATAAAGGTAGTGACAAAAATACTGGAATATATCGTCGCAATCTTGGATATACCTGAATATTGCACAGATAAACCAAAGAGAGCAATCAGCAGGATTAACAAAAATACGGCATTTCGAAAACGTCTAGAATCCTTGAAAAAGGAGTATACGAATATCGCAAGTGATACAATCACTAGGAATTCTGGTGTAAGAATA
>CALHUY010000049.1 GCA_938039295.1 uncultured Solobacterium sp. | reverse complement strand
TATACGAAAAAATATAGACATGGAATATCGGTTTGGGAAAGTTATGGTGGCTACTCTCATAAAAAGAATTACATGTTGAATACAGTTGTATCAACGCTAGAAGTAAAAGAAATTGCACATTTGATTTTAAGTGTAGATCCACGTGCAATTATTAATGTTTATAGAACTGATGATTTCTATGGTGGTTTTTATAGGAAACCAATTGATTAGGAGGATGCTGGTATGTGGGCAATGATTGCGACATGGAGAATGGCTTTAGAAGGCGTAGAAGAAGCTGGGCAACTATTGAAAGAGGGTAAAAGCAGTGGTGAAGCCATTGAACATGCTATCCGCTGTGTAGAAGATTTTCCATTTTTTAAATCCGTTGGATATGGTGGCTTGCCGAATGAGGAAATGGTAGTTGAACTTGATGCTGGTTATATGGATGGAAATACAATGGCTGTTGGAGCTGTTGCGGGAATTAAAGATTTTGCAAATCCAATTTCCATTGCGAAAGAACTATCGAAAGATACTGTGAATTGTGTTCTTGTGGCTGAAGGTGCTGAAAAGTATGCTAGCAAGAAAGGTTTTGAAAGAAAGAACTTGTTAACAGACCGTGCGAAACAGTTATATCGTAAACGGATGAAAGAAATTAAAGAAAGAGAATTAAAACCATATGACGGCCATGATACGGTTGGGGAAGTAGTTTTGGACCATACTGGAAGAATGGTTGCAGGTACTTCAACGAGTGGTTTATTTATGAAGAGAGCTGGACGTATCGGTGATTCTCCTATTGTCGGCGGTGGTTTCTATGCAGATTCTGAAGTGGGTGGTGCAACTGCAACGGGCCTTGGCGAAGATTTGATGAAGGGATGTATCTCTTATGAAATTGTTCGTAAGATGAAAGAAGGTTTAACACCACAAGAAGCTTGTCAAAAAACAGTAAATGAACTAGATGCAAAGCTAAAAAAGAGTCGTGGACTTGCAGGTGATTTAAGTGTTGTAGCGATGGATAAATATGGTAACTATGGCTGTGCAACAAACATCCAGAATTTCTCTTTTGTGGTATATCGAGAAAATGAAGAGCCAACAGTATATCGTGCACAGAATGTTGATGGAAATACGATTATCTCGAAAGCTACACAAGAATGGATTGATGAATATATTCGTGAGAGGATGGCTCCGATACAAGAATGAAGATAGATATTTTTGAGGTATGTGCTGGAAGCGTACAAGATTGTATCAATGCTGAACTAGGTGGTGCCGATCGAGTAGAGTTAAATAGTGCATTATATCTAGGTGGGCTTACGCCAAGTTTAGCTATGTTAAAGCTAGTGAAAGAAAAGACTTCACTTAAGGTCATATGCATGAATCGTCCACGTGCAGCAGGTTTTTGTTATGACGATGTTGAAATCGAAACAATGTTCAAAGATGCTGAGATTTTATTAGAAAATGGTGCAGATGGGATTTCATTTGGATTCTTAAACCCAGATGCGACAATTAATATTACACATACAAAGAAGATGGTTGAATTAATCCATCGTTATCGTAAGGAAGCAGTCTTCCATAGAGCATTTGATTGTGTATCAGATCCGTATGTAGCGATTCAACAACTTATCGATTGTGGAGTAGACCGTATTCTAACAAGTGGGTTACAGCCAACTGCATTACAGGGTTGTGAACTACTAAAGAAATTACAGTCTGAATTTGGGGAACAAGTTGAAATTCTTGCAGGCAGTGGTATTAATGTAGATAATATAGAAACTTTGCGTGAAAGAACCGGGATTCATCAGTTTCATGGAAGCTGTAAAACTTGGAGAAAGGATCCCACGACAACATTAGGTAATATAAGCTATGCATATCATGAAAAAGATGATTATGATTGTGTGAGTACTACAAATGTTTTGCAGGTAGTACAGCTATTAGAAAAATAAAATTGTGAAAAAAATCCATTCAAGAACAAAGAATGGTTTTTATATGCATGCATGATTACAATGTATGAAAAATGAACATAAAATACGTGTTATTAGATTGTGTGATATGCAACATTCTATGAGGGATTGAAATGAAAGTCGAGGTTTGCTATACTAAGTCGCGTAAATATTGAAATATATATTTGAAAGAGGGGACTATTACATGAATTTCTTTGATATCTTTGTAAAGACATTATCAAACGAAAAGATCAATTCGGCTATTATTTCTAGCGTAGCGATTATCCTATTAGGTTACATCATGCGCCGTAAGAAGGTATTCGATGATCGCACAGCGAAAGTATTAACACAGGTTGTACTTTCAGTATCAATTGCTGCATTGGCATTTAAGTCATTTATGGCGCCAATCAAACCAGAAACATTTACACAGGGTTTAAATGTATTAATCTGGGGTATCGTAATTTATATCTTACTCATCTTCTTAACAATTCCGCTCTATGCGAAGTTTGAAGGTGATGAACAGGATGCTTTACGTGTACTAAGTATCTTCGGTTCTACAACATTCTTCGGAATTCCTATTGTAAGTGCAATCTATGGTGCAGAAGGTGCGTTATACGCTTCTATCTTCAATATTGGTTACAGAATCTTCTTATATTCTTATGGATATATCAAGATGAGTGGATTAAAGATGACATCTAAGAACATCAAGTCTATGTTCTTAAATCCAATCGTTATCGCTACATTCTTAGGTCTATTCTTGTGGTTAGCACAAGCATATTTACCACAGGTTACTGTAGCTGTTAAGGATGCCACAACAGGTGAAATGGTAAATAAGTCAGTTTCATTCATGCGTTTAGACCTTACATCTCCACAGATTACTCAGATTTTAACTTACTTAGCTGGTTTAGCTTCTCCACTTGCTTGGTTAGCAATCGGTTCTACACTTGGTTCAGTAAGCTTCAAGGATGCAATGACAGACAAGAAGGCATTGTACTATACATTTATTAAGTTATTGATTATCCCTGCATTCAACATCGTTGTATTAGCAATCTTAACAGTAACTCATATCTTACCAGTTAACCTCGTTTCTTTAGGTACAACAGTTATTATGATGGCTACACCTCCAGCAACAGTTGCGGCTTCTTATGCAATTCGTTTTGATAAGGGTGCCCTCATTGCGTCTAACACTTCATTGATTGCGACATTAGCAGCTGTTATTATGGCTCCTATTTGGATCGTTATCGTTGAATTAATTGGACATTTAGGAATCTTTTAATTAAGAATAGTATTATAATAAAGCGGGATAAATATCCCGCTTTCATAAATAATAAACAGAAGGAGTAAAATTATGTCATTTAAAGTAGTATGTTATGGTGTTCGTCCAAATGAAGTAGAGTTTTTCCACAAGTATAATAAGTATAACTATGACTTAAAGCTTGTTGAGGGTTTAACAACACATGAGAATATCACTGAGTGTGAAGGTGCTGACGCAGTTTTACTACGTGGTAACTGTGTTGGAGACCGTCAAAACTTAGAGAAGTTAAAGGAATATGGAATCAAGTATGTATTTACGCGTACTGTAGGCTTCAACCATATTGACTTACAAGCAGCAGCGGATTTAGGGTTAATTGTTGCACGTGTTCCTGGTTATTCTCCAAACGCTATCGCTGAATTATCCTTAACATTAGGTATGATGTTATTGCGTCATACAGCAGCTGCGACAAGTGCAACTGCTGCAGGAGACTTCCTAGTTTCACCAACATATTTCTCTAAGGAAATTCGTAACTGTACAGTAGGTATTATTGGTACAGGTAGAATTGGTTTTACCGAGGCTAAGATGTTTAAGGGCTTAGGCGCTAAGGTTCTTGGCTATGATGTTTATGAAAATGATGCTTGCAGAGAAGTATTAGACTATGTAACTCTTGATGAATTACTAGCACAGTCTGATATCGTAAGCTTGCATGTTCCATACTTCCCTGGTCAGAACGACAAGATGGCTAACGCTGAATTCTTTAGCAAGATGAAGGATGGTTCAATCTTCTTAAATACTGCTCGTGGTGAATTACAGGATAACGAAGCAATCTTAGCTGCTCTTAAGTCTGGTAAGTTAGATGGATATGGAACAGATGTATTCGCTAATGAAACAGCATTCTTCTTCAAGAAGTTAGGTAGTGCTGCAGAGATTTCTGATCCAACAGTTCGTGAGCTTGTTCAAATGTATCCAAAGGTATTGGTAACACCACATATCGGTTCTAATACAGATGAAGCTCTAGCAAATATGATTGAATACTCAATGGATAACTTCAATGAGATTCTAACAACAGGAACAACTAAGAATCTTGTAGCTCTTCCTGAAGCTAAATAATAATCTTTCTTAAGATACTCGAGAGAGTATCTTTTGTTTTCCTGGGAAATGATATAATTTGAATATACAGGAGATACAATTATGAACACAAAAGAAGCTGCTCGCAAATGGGAATGTTCTGTAAAGACGGTAACAAAGTTATGTGCGGATGGAGTCATACCATTAGCAGAGAAAGATGAAAGAGGAAGATGGATGATTCCAGATGAATGTGAAAAACCACCAGTCTCTCGCTTTCGACTTTGTTATCTGATGGATATGATTAACCAACTCAAAGAAGGTGTTGTATATAAACATATCAAATGGGGAATCAGTGAGAAAGAACTAGTAGAGGGATATAAGTATCTCATTGAAAATGCGATGGTTTCTTCGTTTAACGTGCATCAATTAGAGAAAGAACTTCCTAATGCAACTGTTACGTCACGTGGTAAAGTACTTATGGAAAGAGAAAATAAAGAAGGTTCTAGCCAACGCAAGTTCAATGTAAACTTTAAAATCAATACAGGTATATTTAGTTTTGAGACAGGATATGAAAGCAGTAAAGGAAAGTAATATGGAAAGTATTGAAACTGAACGGTTGATTCTTCGTAAATTTGTATTCTCGGATAAAGATGATCTATTTGAAATAATGTCTGATGAACAGACGAGTTTAGATGACGGTGGTTATCATGCGTGTAAAGGACAAGATAAAGAATATCTTGCGCTGATGGAAATCCTTAGTGCACAAAGAAGATTCAGTATTATCTTGAAGGAAAACCAAAAGATGATAGGAATGATTAACCTTCAAGATGACGCAAGAGCAGTCGCTTCCTATGAGTTAGGTTTTGTAATGAATCCAAACTACCGAAGAAAAGGATATACATATGAAGCGGTAAATGCAGTCATAGAATATTATTTTGCAAATCAATTGGTGCAGATGTTTAGTGTATCCTGTTTTTCGTACAACAAAGCGTCACAACATTTAATTGAGAAGTTAGGCTTTGTGTATGAAGGAAAAGAACATAAAGCATTTAATCATGCAGTATACGGTCCGATTGATTTATTATGTTATTATAAGGACCGGGATGAGAGTGTAAGATGAAGAAAGTAATTATAATAGGATGTTGTGGTAGTGGTAAAAGTACATTTGCAAGACAGTTGCATGCATGTACAGGAATTCCTCTGTTCCACTTAGACCAATTAAACTGGAATGTGGATAAGACAACAGTAGAGAAAGCCGTATTCTTACAACGTGTTAGAGATGTAATTCAAAGTGATTCATGGATTATAGATGGAAATTATGGTTCTTCCATGGAGATGCGTATGCAAGCATGTGATACTGTATTCTTCTTAGACTACCCTGTAGATATATGCATTCAAGGGATTCATGAACGTGTAGGCAAGGTACGTACAGATATGCCGTGGGTGGAAGATGAAATAGATGAGGATTTGATTGAATTTGTTAAAAACTATGAAAAGGAAGATAGACCAGAAGTGTATGAACTGCTTAAAAAATATAATGGAAAGGACATTCACATCTTCCATTCTCGTTTAGAAGCCAATCAGTTTTTAGAGTCGTTTAAATAGCTGTTATTTGTCACAACAAAGTTGTGACTTTTTTGATGGAAATATCATTTGACGCACATTGTAAATGTGACTAAGATTGATGTGTAAATGAAAAAGGAGGTGGAAATATGATTCTAAGTAATGAGAAGAAATCAGGTCCTACACCTAAGACGGTAGGTGTTGAACAAGAGTTTCAACAGATTGCGAAAACACAGGAATCTAGTCTTCTACAGGAATTAGGTTGTACGCGGAATGGTATTAGCGATGAGGAAAGAGAAGAAAGACTAGAGAAGTATGGCTATAACGATTTAGCAGCGATGCAGAAACATAGTTGGGCGTATTTCCTTGTACATAGTTTTGCGGATGCGTTTATTATCGTTTTACTTGTACTAGCGATTGTAACTTTTGTTGTGGAGTCGGATATTTTATCTGGAACAATTATTCTTGCACTGGCGTGTATGAGTGCGGTAATACGTTTCTTCCAAGACTATGGTTCCTATCGTGATATGCAGAAGTTAAAAGAGATGGAGCATGATACAGTTAGGATTCAGGTTCCAACAAAAGATGGTACAGAGGTAAGAGAAGTACCGGTGGAAGAAGTTGTCCCTGGCGATATTCAATTGATTGGATCTGGCGATATTGTCAGTGGGGATTTGTATCTTCTTGAAAGTAAGGACTTATTCGTTTCTGTTTCCGCCTTTACAGGGGAATCGATTCCAGTAGAGAAATATACAGGTGTTGATGATAGGGCTGTCAATGCGGCAGAGTTAAACAATATCTGTTTGAGTGGTTCGACTGTGAATTCTGGTACGGGTATTGGTGTTGTTGTTCGCACTGGAAAGAGTTCTTATTTAGGTAAGATTTCTTCTACGATTCATACAAAGAAGAAAGAGACAGATTTTGATAAGAGTTTGTCGAAGATTACAAGAATCTTAATTACTTACATGGTTGTGGTAGTTATCTTTGTATTATTGATTAATGGATTAGTGAAGAAGAATTGGTTAGAAGCTTTCTTATTTTCTATCTCTGTTGCGGTTGGTATTACACCAGGTATGTTACCAATGATTGTCAATGGTACACTTGCCAAGGGTGCTAAATTCCTTGCAAAGAAGAAGACAATTGTTAAGAATATGTCTGCGATTCAAAATTTGGGTGCTATTGATGTTCTATGTACCGATAAGACTGGTACACTAACGATGGACCATGTTGTTCTTCAAAAATATCTCGATGTAAATGGTGAAGATTCACATTTGGTATTGAATTATGCATGGATGAATGCATATTATTCTACAGGAGTTAAGAATCTAATTGACCGTGCAATCTTGGCGTATGGCGAAGAGAGTAATGCACAAAAGTATGCTGGCGGTTATGTGAAGTCTGATGAGATTCCATATGACTTTGAACGTCGTAGAATGAGCGTTTTGATTTCTAATCCAGGTGGTGAGCACTTGGGTGGAAACGTAGAAGAAATTCTCCCGATGCCACAGGATGAAGTCCTTATTACAAAGGGAGCTTTAGAGTCTGTATTAGAGTGCTGCAGTCGTATTCGCGTGAAGAAAGAATACATGGATATTCACGAAGAAGATCTTGCGAAAATCAACGCTCTTGCGGAACAGTTAAATAAGGAAGGAATGCATGTTATTGGTGTTGCCGCAAAGAAGAAGAGTGTGGGAGATACGACAGTCTTCCATGCGGAAGATGAAACAAACATGACATTCTTAGGCATCATTGCTTTCTTAGATCCACCAAAACCAGATGCAAAAGAAGCGATTCATGGTTTGTATGATGCAGGTGTTCATGTAAAGGTTATTTCTGGTGATGCACCTGTCGTTGTTGAACATGTATGCAATCTTGTTGGTATGAAGGTTGGTGATCAGAAAGCTATTACAGGTTCTGATCTAGAGAATATGAGTGATGCGGAATTATCTTCTGTTGTAGAGAAGAATGATATCTTTGCTCGCTTATCTCCAATGCAAAAGAAACGTGTTGTCGATGCGTTACGTAATAATGGTCATGTAGTCGGTTATATGGGTGATGGTGTGAATGATGCACCAAGTCTACATGATGCGGATGTCGGTATCTCAGTGGATAATGGTACTGACGTTGCCAAAGCTAGTGCGGATATTATCTTGTTGGAGAAGAGTTTGACAGTTATTCTCAATGGTATTTATGAAGGTAGACGTATTTATGGAAATATCTTGAAGTATATGAAGATGGCATTATCCAGTAACTTTGGAAATGTCTTCTCAGTACTCATTGCATCGATTTTCTTGCCATTCTTACCAATGTTGCCATTGCAGATTTTGATTCAAAATTTGATTTATGACTTTACGCAGATTGCGATTCCATGGGATAACGTCGATGATGATTTCCTACAGACACCGCATAAGTGGAATAGTGCTTCACTTGTTTCATTCATGAATGTTATGGGCGGCTTCTCATCTGTCTTTGATGTACTGACGTTCATAGTATTGTGGTTTATCTTAGGATACAATACTTTGGCTATGCAGAATTACTTCCAGACGGGTTGGTTTATTGAAGGTTTAATTTCTCAGATTTTGATTGTACAGTTTATCCGAACATCAAAGCGACCTATCATCGAATCCAAATGTGATTCTAGATTAGCTCTAGCATCCGCGTTCGGTATCTTTGCGGGTATTTCAATTCCATATATTTTTGATGATCTTAAGAACACTGTATTTACAGAAATGCCATTTGTATACTTTATATATTTGATTGTCATCTTGGTACTTTATAGTACTACGATTGAAATCGTAAAGAAGTTCTATATCAAGAAACATGGTTCATGGTTATAAACAATGAGAGAATATTGGAATCTAACGGTTTCAATATTCTTTTTCTTTGTTGCTTGATGGGGATTAGACATAGTAGGAAGACAATGAAATATGATAAAATACAACCATCAGGAGAATTTATGCAACAGGAACAACAAAATGCATTTAATCGTCAATGTATTAGTGAGGCGCTGATACGCTTGATGGAAACAAAGGCATATGATGATATTTCAGTCACGGAAATTTGCCGTATGGCAGGTGTATCACGTATGACCTATTATCGAAATTATAGTAGTAAGCGAGAGATATTCAGCGATTATATGAAGATGATTGTTGATGAGTTTGTTCGCGTACAAAGAGCGAAGGATTTAAAAGTACGTTCGTACGAAATGATTCTTGCGGGATTTTTATATTTCTGTAATTATGAGCGCTTCATTGAGTGTTTAGACCAATCGAATTTATCTTCTATCCTACAGGATGGACTCAATTACTATATCGATAGCTATGTCTTTGAGCAGGGTGAAGATGAGTTACGTAGATATCATCTGTATTATTACTCAGGAGCTTTATTTAATATTTACACGGTTTGGATGCATAATGGTAAGAAGGAAAATGTTGAGGATGTGGCGAAAATTGTTTATGAACATGTAAAACGTGAACATCAAACACTTTAATTATCATGTATAATATTTAGTAGAGATTTTAGTATTACACGACAAATAGGAGGAATTACAATGAATTGGAAAACGTTAGAAGGATTTGATGAGAAATTAGCAAAGGTCAGCTTTAAAGCACATAAGACTTTTGATGGTAAGGTTGTTGAAGTTTTATATGGTGCGAAGGATGAAAATGGTAATTTTGTATTACCAAAAGATGATCAAAATGATGGCCATGGTAGATGGTTTGGTATTGAAACAAATGGAGAATATAGAATGTTCTCTTGGCAAAAACCAGCGTATTTAGGTGGTGGCATCGAATACGGTACTTCTCATAATGATACTGCACTTGAAGATATGGAGAATGATCTTCGTAAGAAGCAGGAACTATGCCGTCAAGCAGAGAATATCTCTACTGTAGAAGAATTTGAAGAAATTCGTAAGCAGTTTGAAGCAATCGAAAACTGGAATACTCCAAAGGATGAGGAGTATGCAATTTGGTTTGATAAGATTTTAGAAAAGTTCAATGCTAGAAGTCAGCGTCAAAGCGCAAATGCGGAAGAAAAGAAGAAGTTGATTGAAAAGGCTGCTAGTTTAGTAGATTCCACAAACTGGAAGGAAACACAGGCAGAATTTAGAAATCTACAGGATGAGTGGGAAGCACTTGGTAATGCAGGTGTAGAAGATGATTCCTTATGGGAACAGTTCAAGGGCTATCGTAACCAATTCAATGATAAGCGTCGTAACTATTTTGATAATCTAACACAAGTACATTCTGAAAATGAAGAAAAGAAGCTTGATTTAATCAAGCAAGCAAAAGAGTTTGCTAAGAAGACTGGTAACTTCCGTGAGACATCTGAAAAGATGAATGATCTCATGGATGCATGGAAGGCAATCGGTAGTGCGGGTCGTGATAAGGATGACGAACTTTGGAATGCGTTTAACGCATCTCGTCAGGGCTTCTATGATGAAAGAACAGCGTTCTTCACAGAGCGTGATGAAAAGCAGAAGGAGAGTATTCGTATCAAGAATGCCTTAATTGAAGAAGCGAAGACAATCGCTGCCACAAAAGATTATGGTCGTGAAAAGACAGATCGCATGAAGGCATTAGATAAGGAATGGCGTGCTGCTGGATATTCTGGAAGTGATCAGAATGATGCGTTGTGGGATACATTTACACAGGCAAAAGAAGTATTCTGGAATGGTAAACGTGAAGATAGTCAAAAGCGTCTTCAGGAAGCCTATGACCATAAGAAGTCTCAACTTCCAATCGTAAGAGAAGAAATTAATAGACTTCAAGAACAAGAATATGAAACAAGTGACTATGAAAGAATTCGCAGTATTCAACGCCAAGTTGAAGAAAAGAAAGCTTTCTTAGAGAAGTTAAAGAGTGATATCGAAGATATCGAAAAGAAATTAAACGCATAATGAAAGACCTCACTTCAAA
>CALHUY010000048.1 GCA_938039295.1 uncultured Solobacterium sp. | reverse complement strand
TGGTGAATTAGAAAAGCTACAAGGCAAATCACCAATCATCGATTATATTTTGGACTACCGTAAACTCTCTAAAATCTATAGTACTTACGCAGAAGGTTTAAAGAAGTATATTCAAAAGGATGGAAAGATTCATACAATCTATAACCAATCCGCAACACAAACTGGAAGGCTATCTTCAAGTGAACCAAACTTACAGAATATCAGTGTTCGTGATGAACAAGGAAAAGAGATTCGTAAGGCTTTCTTGCCAGAAGATGGTTGTGTATTAATCTCTAGCGACTATCACCAGATTGAGTTACGTATGCTTGCACATATGGCAAATGAAACTAGTCTGATTGAAGCGTTTAAGGAAGGGATTGATATTCATACTAAGACAGCGATGGATGTCTTCCACAAGCCACAGGATGAAATTACATCTCAAGATAGACGCAGTGCGAAGACGGTTAACTTCGGTATTGTATATGGTATTAGTGACTTTGGTTTAAGTGAGCAACTTGGTGTAAGTCGCTATGAAGCTCATGACTTTATTGAGCGCTACTATGCGGCGTATCCAAAGATTCGCACCTACATGGAACAAATCGTCAAAGATTGTGAAGAGAAGGGCTATGTAGAAACTCTATGTGGTAGACGTAGAGAAATTCCTGAGATTCACGATAAGAATCATGCGACACGTGAATTTGGTAAACGTGCAGCGATGAACGCACCAATTCAGGGCTCTGCAGCAGATTTAATCAAGTTAGCGATGATTCACATCGATCAGATGATGAAGGATGCGAAAGTAAAGAGTAAGATGATTCTACAGGTACACGACGAACTTATATTCAATGTACCTAAGGAAGAAGTTGAAGTAATGACCAAGCTTATCAATGATGGCATGGTAAATGCAATGCACCTACAGGTACCTTTAACAGCTGAATGTTCAATCGGTAGCGATTGGTACGAGGCGAAGTAATATGCCAGAATTACCAGAAGTAGAAACTGTCCTGCGTACACTAGAACATCAGATACAGGGAAGAAAAATCTTGGATGTGGATGTACGTTATCCAAAGATGATTGAAAATGATGTAGAACAGTTTAAAACACAACTAAAGAATCAAACATTCAATACATTCATGCGTCGTGGTAAATATTTGCTGTTTGGCTTAGATGATTACATTCTCATGAGCCATTTACGCATGGAAGGAAGATATTATATTCAAGATCCAACGGAACCGACCAACCGTCACATGCATGTGATATTTCGTTTAGATAACGGTAAAGAGTTACGCTACATGGATACGCGTAAATTTGGGCGTATGGAAATCCTCCCGTTGGATACGGATTTTAGCCACTTTCATGGCTTAGGACCTGAACCTTTTGATGAAGCGTTCAATGCGTCCTACATCCATGCATATCGTAAAGGAAAACGTACACCACTGAAAAGCCTACTATTAGACCAAAGTTTTGTGGCAGGAGTAGGAAATATCTACGCAGATGAAATTCTTGCGGCCTGCAATCTTAGACCTGGTAGGTCTTGTGCACGTATTACTCGTAAGGATGAAGAGAATCTTGTGATGCATACAAGACGTATCTTGAAAGCTGCGATTGCGGCCGGTGGAACAACGATTAGAACATATACATCTAGCTTAGGAGTCACTGGTAGGTTTCAAACGGATTGTACCGTGCATATGCAGAAAATTTGTCCTCGTTGTAAAGGGCAGATTCACGTAAAATATATAGGTGGGCGGTCAAGTTATTATTGTCCACATTGTCAGAAATAGGAGTTTTATGAAGATTGCGATTACAGGAACGATTGCGGCAGGAAAAACAACTGTTGCGATTCTATTTAGAAGAAGAGGAATACCGGTATTTAATGCCGACCAATACGCAAAGCGTTCCTTGTATCAAGGTTCTGTTTGTTATGAAAAAATTTTAGAAGTATTTGGGGATGATGTAACTAGCACTAGCGGTGATATCGACCCTAAGAAACTTGCTAGTATTATCTTTCAAGATAATCGTAAACGTGAACAACTAAACGCAATCGTACATCCTTTTGTATTAGAAGGGATGCAGAAATTCTTTACAACAAACTTACAACAACCAATCATCTGCGCAGAGGTTCCTCTGTTATTTGAAACTGGTTGGGAGAAATACTTCGATCGTACAGTGGTCGTAACTTGTAGTGAAGAAATCGCCATTCAAAGAATGATGGAAGAAAGAAATTACACACTTGAAGAGGCGAAGGCAAGACTTTCAATGCAGGTACCTGCAGAAAAACAGATTGCTATGGCTGATAAAGTGATTTTTAACGAAGGTGACTTAAAGCAATTAGATTCACAAATCAACCGATGGTTAGGAGAACTTAGAAAGGACATCAGAAATGGAAAGAATGCCAACTAGTACATATCGCATTGATTTTAGTAATGGTATCTCTGAGGAGACTTTACTTTCACTTATGATGTTATATCAACCACTCATCGGAAAAGATGCGACAGTTTTATACTTAACTCTTATTGCGGAAGGCAAAACCCAAAAGGGTTTTGAGAAACATCAACGCTTACTAGTGCTAGCCGATTTGGATATTAACGCACTAGATAAAGCATGTACTAAATTAGAAGAGTATATGTTAATGCGAACATTTGTAAAGACGACAGAGTTATGTGATCAATACATCTATGTTTTAAATAGTCCAATTCATACAAAGGACTTCTTAAAGTCAAATGTATTTATGAATCGTTATGAACGTACTGTAGGAAAAGATGAGACAGCTACTACAATGACACACTTAAACGCAAATAACGTTTCCTTACGCGGCTATAAAGAAGTTACAAAGGCAGTCAAGTTCTTGCCAGAAGATCTTTTAGATCGTCATATTGAATTTGATGCACTACAGCCACGTTATCAATTCGCAATGGATGATCAAACAATTAACTTTGATTATGAAAAGTTTATTGCGACGACAAGTACACTGGTATTCCCAGCTGAACTCCGTACGCAAGAGAACTTAAGTTTAATTGGTAAACTAGCGACAATCTATGGTTTATCTGTAGATAAGATGCGTGTTTTAGTCAACCGTTGTATTAATCTACAAACAATGACATTTGATGGTGCTAAGCTAAAGATTTATGCATCACGTGCAGAATCTGATGTAAAGCCAGGTAGTGATCCATATTCATTGCCACCTGTATCTTTCTTACAGGCAAAGCAAGGTGGTGCAAAGGTTACCCAGTTAGAAAAGAGTATCTTAGAACATCTAGCGATTGACATGCATTTTAGCAATGAAGTGATCAATGTAATGATTGAACATATCTTAAAGATTTCGCAGAATCGCTTGAATCGTAACTTTGTGGATATGGTTGCGGCAGAGTGGGCTAGAGATGGTGTAACTACCAAACAACAAGCCCTACAACAACGTAAGAAGACGATACGTCAAACACCACAGGTAAATAGTGGAGTTAAGATTGGCATGCCTGAGTATATTCGCCAACAAGAAGACGGTACACTACCAGAGGGAACAGCTGCATCTACAGAACTAATAGAACGATTACAAAAACTACAGAAGGGAGATGAGTAATTCATGGAAGCACTAAATATCAAAGAGATTCCAATGACAGACGAGCAGAAACAAGAAACTCAATTACTCCAAAATGAATTACGTAAAGACCCTGTAGTTGTCGATTTGTTTCAAAGAAACAAACTCGATGAAAGATATTTGGGCATATCCCCATGGAAGATTCATGCATGGAGAAAAAGTTATGAACCATGCTTGCATTGTACAGGCTTAAACCAGTGTAAGCAGAGGGTGAAGGGATACTATGATGACTTAGAGGATAATGGTATCCTACAGACAGTACAGACACCATGTAAGTTTCAGCAGGCATATATGAATGAGACAGCACATCTAGAGAAGTTTAGTGTAAATGATATGCCATCCAACATGTACGCAGTATCCTTTGCGAAAATCAACTTACTCAAAGAGACGGAAGAATACTTACTTGTATGGGAAGCTTGTCGCAGTGCGAATATTCATAATCAAGGATTATACCTACATGGCACAATGGGAAGTGGAAAGACACATCTTTCTGCCTGTGCCGCAAATGATCATGCCCGTAAAAATGAGACAGTTGCCTTTGTACATTATCCGACATACTGTACAAGAGCTATCGCAACGATGAAGACTTCAGAATATAAAATCGAACTTGGTCGATTGATGCGTGCGAAGTTTCTAGTCCTAGATGATATTGGAGCAGAGAGCGTTAACGAATGGAATCGTGATCAGCTACTACTGCCTTTACTAGAGAAGCGATATACAGAAGGATTACCAACTTGGTTTACATCCAACTGTGATATTGAATCTTTAAGAGAACACTTTCGATATGTTGGAAAAGGCAAGGATGATGAACTGAAAGCTGCTCGTATTGTTGAAAGAATAACGAGTATGACAAAGATAAAAACGCTTACAGGAAAAGATAGGCGAAAAACATTGTAAAACGCTTTAATAATACGCTTTAATAGTATAAAATGATTACGATTCGGAGGCCTTTTAGATGGTTAGAAAAATTGGCGTTTTAACATCGGGTGGAGATGCGCCAGGAATGAATTCCGCAATTCGTGCCGTAACCAGAATTGCGCTCAGTAATGGGATTGAAGTTGTTGGTATTCGTGATGGATATCGCGGTCTTCTAGAAGAGAAGTTTCAAGTGCTAGAACGGACAGATGTTTCAGATATTTTAAACCGTGGTGGTACGACACTTGGCTCAGCTCGCTTACCTGAATTTAAAGAAGAAGAAGTTCAAAATCAGTGTGTTGCGAATCTGCGTAAAGCAGGCATCGATGCACTAGTTGTCATTGGCGGAGATGGCTCATATCGTGGAGCACTTGCACTAACGAATAAGGGGATTAATTGTATTGGTTTACCTGGTACAATTGATAACGATATCTCCGGTACAGATTTTTCAATCGGTTTTGATACAGCGCTACAGACTTGTGTAGAAAACGTAGATAAACTACGTGATACATCTAGTTCACATCACCGCTGTTCCATTGTTGAAGTAATGGGAAATCACTGTGGAGATTTAGCACTCTATACTGCAATTGCATGTGGTGCAGAAATCGTCATTACACCAGAAACAGGGTATGATGAAACAGAGATTTTAGAGAAGTTACGTTATCTTGGAGATGCAGTGAAGAAGAATCACGCAATTGTCATTATCTCTGAAAAGATTTGTGACGTAGATGGCTTAGCAAAGAAAGTTTCATTACATACAAACTTCAGTGGTCGTGCAACGATTTTGGGACACATTCAGCGTGGTGGTTCTCCAACTCCGGTTGACCGTATGCTTTCAAGCAGAATGGGTGAAAAAGCCATTGATTTATTGATGGAAGGTATTGGTGGACATTGTGTTGGTATTATCGACAATGAAATTTGTTCAATGCCAATTCAAGAAGCGCTAGAGAAACCTCGTAAGAGTAGAAAGAAACTATATCGATTGTTTGATCGTTTAGTATAAGAAGGAGATGATTGCTTTGGAAAACAAACATTTATTTAAGAAAACAAAGGTAGTATGTACGATTGGTCCAGCTTCAGAAAATGAGAAGACACTTACAGAACTTGTAGGTGCAGGTATGAACATTGCACGTTTAAACTTCAGCCATGGATCACATGAAGAACACTTAGGAAGAATTAACTTAGTTCGTTCTGTAAGTGCAAAGACAGGTGTAAACCTAGCGATTGCGTTAGATACAAAGGGTCCTGAAATCCGTTTAGGCACTTTCAAGAATGATGTTGAAAACTACGAAATTGGTGAAATCGTTTATTTATCAAAGGCAGAAATTGAAGGAACACATGAACGTTTCCACATTCAATGCCCAGAATTATTCGATGACTTAAAGCAAGGACATTATATCTTAATTAATGATGGTAAGATGAAGCTTACTGTACTAGAAAACAATGGTCATGAAATAAAGTGCCGTGTTGATGTTGCAGGTCCTATTAGTTCACGTAAGGGTTGTAACGTACCAGGCGTTAAGTTAAGTATGCCATTCTTATCTGCTAAGGATGAGGCTGATATTCGTTTCGGTTGCCGTAATGACATTGACTTTATCTTCGCTTCCTTTACAAGAAGACCAGAAGACGTAAATGCAATTCGTGCAATCTGCGTTGAAGAAGGTAAACCACACATTAACATTATTTCTAAGATTGAAAACCAAGAAGGTTACGATAACATCGATGCAATTCTTGAAGCTGCTGATGGTGTCATGGTCGCTCGTGGTGACTTAGGTGTAGAAATTCCTACAATGTTAGTTCCTATCTATCAGAAGCACATTATTCGTCAAGCAAACATTATTGGTAAGCCAGTAATCACTGCTACACATATGTTAGATTCTATGACTCACAACCCACGTTGTACACGTGCTGAAGCAGCTGACGTATGTAACGCTGTATTAGATGGTTCTGATGGTGTTATGTTATCAGCTGAATCTGCAGCTGGTGACTATCCAGTAGAAGCTTGTGAAACAATGTCAGAAATCGCTGAAGAAGCTGAAAAGATCATCAACTACCGTACAAAGTTGGATTGGTTAAAGCAATCTACACGTAAGACAGTACAAGATGCTGTTTCTATCGCAATCAGTGATGCTACACTAACATTAGACAATATCGGTGCTATCGTTGTATTTACACAGGGTGGTACAACAGCTCGTCGTATTTCTAAGTTCCGTCCAAGCGTACCTGTATTAGCAGTTACATTTACAAAGGACATTCAACGTAAGTTATTAAGTTACTGGGGAGTATTACCAGTTTACTCTGAAGTTCAGAACCAGTTAACAAACGATGACGAACTTGCATCAACAGTTGCTAAGAACTATGGTGTGAAGAAGGGTCAATTAATCATCATCTCAGCAGGTTATCCAACAGGTGAAGGATCTGCGAACATGATGAAGATCGTAGAAGTTAAGTAATCATCTAGAAAAGACGGTTAGCCGTCTTTTCTTTTTTATATGCATGCATAAAGAAAAGAGTCCTAATCGGACTCTTGTGTTTTCTTGGTTGTTCTTGGAGTGCGTGCTGCGTTAGCTTTCATCTTTGCTTGAATCTCTGCAATCGCTGCTTTCTGATTCAAGATAACTGGAATAACAATCGGATTACGATTTGTCTTCTGGAAGAGGAAAGGTTCCAAGCAAGAACGGATACAGTTCTTTAATTCACCAAAGGTTGTACGTTGTTGCATCTTCTTCTTAAGAGAATCGTATACAAGTAATTCAGCTTCTTTGAGAAGGGTTTGAGAATCTTTGATGTATACAAAGCCACGAGAGACGATAGATGGACGACAGAGAATCTTATTGTAGCGAGAATCGATTGTGACGATAACTGCTACTAGTCCATTTTCTGCTAAGATCTTACGATCTTTGATGACGGATGTACTTAGACCAGAGATGTCATTACCATCAACGTAAATATCATCTGTCTGTACGCGTTCATTAGCGATAAAACACTTACCATCACGCAATACAACGACGTCACCATTCGAGCAAATCAAGCAATGATCTTCAGGAACACCTGTTTCTTGCGCTGTTGCGGAATGTTGTTTTAACATCTTGTATTCACCATGGTATGGCATGAACCATTCAGGCTTGATTAGATTCAACATTAACTTTTGTTCCTCTTGTGGAGCGTGTCCTGTTGTGTGGAAGGAAGTTAATGGTGAGTTTGTGATAACGTTAGCTCCAACACGCGTTAATTGGTTGATGACACTACCAACGGAAGAGCCATTACCTGGGATTGGGTTGGATGAGAATAGTACTGTATCACCAGGGATAATTTTGATGAATCGGTGTGTACCATTGGCAATTCTACTCAAGGCAGCCATTGGCTCACCCTGAGAACCTGTACATACGATACAGATACGATTTGAAGGAAGAGTATTTAACTCATTACCAGAGATGAAGCTACTATCAGGGATCTGGATAACACCCATCTTCTTACCGATTTCGCATACATTCTCCATTGAGCGTCCAAATACTGCAACCTTACGATTACATGCGACAGCTGCTTCTAGAATCTGATTTAAACGTAATACGTTGGAAGCGAAAGTAGAAACAATCATACGTCCTGGTGTCTTACGCATCTGTTCCATGATGGCACGTGCTACAGTCTTTTCAGATATAGAAGAGCCTGGAACAGAGGAGTTAGTGGAATCGCTCATTAGAAGGGAAACACCAACTTGTCCGATATATGCCATCTTTTGGAAATCAGCGTTTGTGCCAACTGGAGTCATATCAAACTTAAAGTCACCAGTTTCAACGATACGTCCATTTGGTGTATTAATTAATACACCAAGTGCATCTGGGATTGAGTGAACGACATTGAAGAATCCAATTGAGAAATGTTTTGTCTTAATACTGGATTCTGAATTGATTTCCGTAATCTTACATACACGAGTTAAACGATGTTCTTCTAATTTCTTCTCGATTAACGCTTTCGCAAAACGTGGAGCGTAAATCTGCTTTAATCGAATTGTCTTTAAGAAGAATGGAATACCACCAATATGGTCTTCATGACCATGGGTAATTACCATTGCGGCTATTTTGTTTTGGTTTTTTACCAGATAAGAATAATCTGGGATAACATAATCGACACCGAGTAAAGCATCTTCCGGGAAGAGTACACCGCAGTCAACAATGATGATTTCACCATCATGTTCAACGCAGTACATATTCTTTCCAACTTCACCTAAGCCACCAAGTGCATAGACCATCGTATCTGTCTTATGATTAATCGATAAGTCGCTTAAATCAGGTTCAGTAATACGAGTACGACGAAGTGGGCGAGTCGTTTTCTTACTGCTATTATTTTCAGTCATTATAAAAATTCCTTTCATTTATTTAATTATTGGTATAGGTAGTAGTTTTATTCGCCTACATTATAGCATTCTTCGATGAAAAAGAAAGAAGTCTCACTATAAAACAAGGGCACCTTCAATTGGTTTGTTTGGTTCTTTTTTGTTGATATGATCATAGAACAAAATACCATCCATATGATCTAACTCATGTTGTAATACAATAGCGATATAACCACGTGCACGAATTTCTACATCTTGGTTTTGAACTAGGTCAAACGCTCTAATTGTTACACGTGCATTACGTACAACATAGCCTTCATGTTCATTTTCAACAGAGAGGCAACCTTCACCACTTTCAAGATATGCAGGTTGTACGGAACGAGAAATAATTTTAGGATTCACTAACATAAATTCATATTTTACAACATTGCCATCTTTATCTGTTTCATCAAAGGCAACGGCACACATTCTCTTCTTTACACCGACTTGGATTGCACTAATACCAACGGCTGGACGAAGGTTAAACTTCTTCGCTTTTTCTTCATCGGTGGAATCTTTTACGTATTGCAACATATCACGCAATAAAGTTTCATCTTCCTTTGAAAGGGGTAATGAAACTGGCTCAGACTTTTCTCGAATTAACGGGTCAGTATCTTTAACGATTGTATCATTATTAATTAACATAATTTTTACCTCAGCATACATTTTAACATTCTAAAAGCGTAATTCAACTAACACGCATTCATATAAGCGTTTAGTATCAAAAAATTTATAAAAATTAGTGATATTTGTGATGTTCGATGTGTGGATTTCGTGCAGTATGTTAAAATAGTACTTGTATGCAAAGAATGAAAAAGAAAACGAAAAAAGTAGAACCAATTCAGGTGAATGCCCCAGCGAAGAAGAGAAAGTTCTTGAATCTACGTATGCCAAAATCATCCGACCATTTCTTACATGCGGCGATGATTATTTTGATGTTGTTTGGCATCATCATGGTAGGTAGTGCTTCGATGGGTGTAGCTGGTGGTAATAATCGTTTTCTAGTGATTACAATTGTAAAACAGGTTGTCTATGCAGTTGCAGGTTATACTGCCATGACATTTTTAGCAAATCACTTCCAACTTAAAAAATTGAAGTCATCAACGACGTTCTTAGTGATACTTGCAACGATTGCAAGCTTACTATTGTGTTTGTTATTTACTGAAACCAATGGTGCTAGAGCTTGGATTCGTATTCCACTTGGTGTAACAGAAGTTACGTTACAGCCTTCGGAGTTCGCAAAGATTATCGCGATTTTGGTTGTTGCCTTATACTTGGGTGATAATCTTCATAGTTATAGTAAGAAATTTGATTTAATCAAGCGACCACTCTTTATTGATGGAGTCATCTTATTTATCGTTTGGATTTTACAGTCTGACTTTGGATCGATGGCAGTTATCTTTGTGATTATCTGTGTATGTTTCTTGGTTCCAAATCATCCACAATTAAGAGGGTATCAAAGAGTATTAACAATCCTATTCTATAGTTCCGTTATTTTAGGATTCTATATCTTATCTCCATCTGGAGAACATCTCATCTCGAAGATGACATTCCTAAAGACATATCAGATTAAGCGTTTCATATCTGCGATTAATCCGTTCATGGACCAATATGGTACTGGTTATCAGTTGATTAGTGGTTTGATTTCCTTTGCGACAGGCGGATGGTTTGGTAAGGGTCTTGGTAACTCTGTACGTAAGTATACAAACTTCCCGGCTGCTAGTACGGATTATATTCTCGCTATCGTAGTTGAGGAGCTTGGCTTTGTAGGCTTTATTGGCTTACTTGCAGTCTATGGATTTATTATCTTTGTCTTATTACGCTATGCTCTAAAGATGCGTAGTGAAAAGGGACGTATTATCCTTGTTGGTACAGCGATGTATTTCTTGGTACATATGTTCTTTAATATCGGTGGTGTTACAGGATTAATCCCTCTAACAGGTGTACCGCTCTTGATGGTATCTGCTGGTGGTTCTTCTACGATGTCTATCATGGCTTGTGTTGGTATCTCTCAAGCAGTCATTGCCTCTTATAAACGAGGTGAGATTCGATGAGAATTATCGCCGGTGAATATCGTTCACGTAAGATAGAAACACGTTCTGGCAATGAGACGAGACCTACATTAGATAAAGTTAGAGAAGCTGTTTTTTCATCCCTAGGAGGGATGTTTGATGGTGGTATGGTATTAGATCTATATGCTGGCAGTGGTGCGAATGGTTTAGAAGC
The DNA here is from genome assembly GCA_938039295.1 of uncultured Solobacterium sp. Lineage (GTDB taxonomy): Bacteria > Bacillota_I > Bacilli_A > Erysipelotrichales > Erysipelotrichaceae > Bulleidia. The sequence goes on along the minus strand of CALHUY010000048.1, from coordinate 9,081 downwards.
ACTATCTCGTGGATTTGATTATGCGGTGTTTGCGGATATCTCGAAAGATGCAATTCATATCATCCGTAAAAATATAGAATCATTACGTTGTCAAGATAAGACAAAAGTCTTACATATGCCTGATAAGAAAGTACTATCACTTTTAAAGGCAGAAGGGCTACGTTTTGATTTGGTGTATCTAGATCCTCCATATGCAAGACAACACAATGATGAGATTTTAGAATACTTATATGAAAACAAAATGATTACGGATTGTGGTGTAGTTGTGATTGAATCCGCAAAAGAAGATGAATTCACAAAAGAGTTTGGCTCTTTAAAACCATATAAAGAAGCAACCTATGGTATTACACGTATTACCTATTATCGAAATGAGGTGGAAGGATGAAGGCTTGTTATCCAGGAACATTTGATCCAATTACAAACGGTCATTTGGATATTATTGAGCGTGCATCACGTTTGTTTGATGAAGTCGTTGTATTGATTATGGTCAATCCACGTAAGACTTGTTTATTCAACAGTGAGGAAAGAAAACAGATGGTTATCGATAGTTTGAAGTCTATTGGTAATCCACAGAATGTGACTGTTATGATTGGTTCTGGTCTAACTGTAGAGTTTGCTCGTAAGATTGGAGCTTCTGTTATTATTCGTGGTATTCGTGCTGTCAGTGATTATGAATATGAACTTGGACAGGCAACTGCGAATATGATGTTGGCTCATGAGATTGAAACAGCATTCCTTATTGCCAAACCACAATATTCATTCTTATCTTCTTCTGTATGTAAAGAGATTGCCCTCAATGGAGGAGACTTGTTAAATCTAGTACCTCCACAGGTAGAAGGCCCTCTCAAAGAAAAGATGGCTAAAGTAGCTGAAAACTTAAAGGCTGCACAGGGGCAGATATGATACGTTGGGGAATTATAGGCGCTGGGAAAATTGCCCAGCGTTTTGTAAAGAGTCTCGCACATGAAACAAATAGTGAACTTTATGCCGTTAGTTGTCGTACACTTTCGAAAGCACAACAGTTTGCGGATACCTATCATGCGCTAAAAGCGTATGGATCCTACGAAGAACTTTTACAAGATTCAAATATAGATGCAGTATATATTACCTTGCCACATGGCTATCATTATATATGGTCAATCAAAGCCATCAAAGCAGGCAAGGCAGTACTGGTTGAAAAACCAGCAGGTATAAATGCTTTTGAGATTGAGGGAATCATGGAAGTATTAAAACAACATCCAGTATTATGGATGGAAGCCATGAAGCCTCGCTTTACACCACTGTATCAAAAGATACATAAGCTGATTGAAGAAGGCACTATTGGAGATATTCAGGAAATTCATACCGTACTCAATTCGAAACAACCACAAGAAGTCATTGAGAATAGTTACCTAAGTGATTCAGTATATGGAGGAGCTCTTCTAGACTGTGGCTGTTATTGTGCAACATGGATTACAGAATATACCAAAGGTAAGCTACGCATTGATCACATTGATGTAGACTTAGAGGATGGATATGACTTACACACAAAGGTACAGATGAATATAGGCAATACACTAGTCACTTTAGAAACTGCAATCAATCAACCAGAAAAGAAAGAAGTATTGATTAAGGGTACAAGGGGTGAAATCCAAATTCAAGATTTGCATAGACCTATAAGTGCAGAACTAAAGATTGAAGACAAAGTAGAAGTTATTGATTGTCCATATAAAGTAGATGACTTCTATGGCGAGATATCCCACTTTGTAAGCTTACTGGAAAATGGAAAACAAAGTTCTCCAATTATGCCTATCCAAAGTAGTTTAGAAACTGCTATGTTATTAGATCGTATCAAGGATGCGATGACACCAAATCCAATTGAAATATAATAGGAAAGGAAAACATGAAACTGAAAGAATATTTACATCAATATGTACGAATCACTAACGATGAAGGATATTCTTTTGATGGATATGTAGCAGAGTTCTTTCGAGGCGAAGATAATGAAGATGGTATTGATAGTATCGGTGTTTCAAAGGATGCTGAACATCTTGGTGGAATAGAGATTAGTGAGAATGAAATCGTTTCTATTCAGATAAAAAGCGAAAAGTATTCTTATTTTAAATAGTATTAATAGTAATAGAAATATAAGGCCGAAAAATTTTCGGTTCTTTTTTATAAAATTTAGCACTTATGTATTGACAGTGCTAAATGCTTGGTATAGTATATTAGCAGACATCAAAAAAGAGTGCTAAAAAGGAGGTGCTGGAAATGTTAACACCAAGACGAATAGAAATCTTCAAGGCGATTGTTGATGAGTATATTCGTACGGCGGAACCGGTTGGTTCACGTACACTACAAGAACAGTATGACTTACCATATTCCAGTGCGACCATCCGTAATGATATGCAAGTCTTAGAGGAAATGGGTTATCTGGAAAAGACACATACTTCCAGTGGACGCATTCCTAGTACGATGGGATATAAGTTCTATTGTGAGAACTTATTGGACATGGCTGCTGGCATTGATAAACGTATGGAACTCGCAATTCGTAATGCATTTGATGTGTCAAGTATGAACATTGAGGAAGCAGTTCATCAAAGCTGCGAAATCCTTAGTGAGATGACAAATATGACAGCTGGTGCAATCGGACCAGATGCTAATACGCAATGTCTAGAACATATTAAATTGTTCCCGATTGATATGCGTAATGCGGTATGTGTATTTATCACAAATACAGGACATACCGAAACAAAGAACTTCCACTTTGAAGAAGATGTACCATTCAAAGATTTGGAAGCTTGTACAGATATCTTAAACAAGCGTTTAAAGGGTGTTCCACTTGCGGAAGTGCCTAGTCGTATGGAAGATATCAAACCTGACTTATCTAGTGTTGTACATCGCCACGATCTTCTCTTTACAGCGTTTGTTAGAGCGTTTGTGAAGTTTGCTAGTGAGAGTATTTACTTCTCTGGAAAAGATCGTGTATTATATCAACCTGAATTTGAAGATATCAACAAGTTAAAGCAATTGATGTTGATGTTTGATGATACGAAGGTATGGCGTGGATTAGATTCCAGTGAAAATGCTGTTGCGGTTACTACGACAAAGGGTGCACAGCTAACTTGGTATAACGATTTAGCGGTTGTACGTTCCAAGTTCCATGTTAATGACACGGAAAGTGGAGAACTGATGGTAGTTGGACCAAGCAGAATGAATTATGAAAAAGTCGTAAATCTAATTGATTATGCGGCACGTTTGATTGAGAAGATGTATAACTCAGGAGGTGAAAGTGGTAATGAGTGAAGATATCAAGAAGACAGAAACTGAAGTTGAAGAAGTAGTTGAAAAAGAAACTCCTGAAGTAGTAGAGGAAGTAGATGAAGTTACAACACTTCAAAAAAAGATTACAGAGTTAAACGAGCAGGTAAATATTCTTAAGAATGAATATGCAAAAGCATATGCAGATACAGAGAATACAAGAAAACGTCTACAGGCTGATTTTGATAGCCGTACAAAGTTCATGATGAAGAACTTTGCATTAGAGTTATTACCTGTATTAGATAGTTGTGAAAGAGCGTTAGCTCAAGCAACATCAGATGAAGCATATCGTAAGGGTGTCGAAATGATTTATGGACAACTACAGAATGCTTTAAGTAAAGAAGGTATTACAGAAATCGATGCATTGAACCAACCATTTGATGGTAATTGGCACCAAGCATTGATGACAGAATCAAGAGAAAATGTTGAACCTGGAATTGTAATCGAAGTATTACAGAAGGGTTATCGTATTAAGGACCGTCTGCTAAGAGCAGCAATGGTCAAGGTTAGTGAATAACTAGGAGGAAGATAAACATGAGCAAGATTATTGGTATTGACTTAGGAACAACAAATAGCTGCGTATCCGTTATGGAAGGTGGCGAAGCAAAAGTAATTCCAAATCCAGAAGGAAATCGTACAACACCATCTGTAGTAGCATTTAAGAATGGTGAACGTATTGTTGGTGATGCGGCAAAGCGTCAATTAATTACAAACAAAGATACAGTATATTCTGTTAAGCGTTTAATGGGTACAAATGAAAAAGTAACATTAGAAGGTAAGGAATATACACCACAGGAAATTTCAGCAATGATTCTTACATATTTAAAGAGTTATGCAGAAGCTTACTTAGGTGAGAAGGTAGAAAAGGCTGTTATTACAGTACCTGCATACTTCAACGATGCACAGCGTCAAGCAACAAAGGATGCTGGTAAGATCGCTGGTTTGGATGTAGTACGTATTATTAACGAGCCAACTGCTTCTGCACTTGCGTTTGGTTCAGATAAAGAATCATCTAAGGAACAAAAGATTTTAGTATATGACTTAGGTGGTGGTACATTCGACGTATCTATCTTGGATATTGCGGATGGAACATTCGAAGTATTATCTACAAACGGTGATACACACTTAGGTGGTGATGACTTTGATGAAGCTATCATCAACTGGTTAGCAGATAACTTCAAACGTGAAAATAACATCGATTTAAGACAAGATAAGATGGCTTTACAGAGATTAAAGGAAGCTGCTGAAAAGGCTAAGAAGGACTTATCTGGTATGGTACAGACACAGATCTCCTTACCATTTATCTCCGCTGGTCCTGCAGGTCCATTACACTTAGAAGCTACATTAACACGTGCACAGTTTAATGAAATGACAAAGGGACTTGTTGAAAGAACATTGATTCCAGTTCGTCAAGCATTAAAGGATGCAGGTCTAACAGCAAACGATATTAATCAGGTATTACTTGTAGGTGGTTCTACACGTATTCCAGCTGTTCAAGAAGCAGTTAAGAAGGAATTAGGTAAGGAACCTAACAAGTCTGTTAACCCAGATGAATGCGTATCTTTAGGTGCTGCTATTCAGGGTGGTGTTATCGCTGGTGATGTTAAGGACGTATTATTACTTGATGTTACTCCACTTTCATTAGGTATTGAAACAATGGGTGGTGTTATGACAGTTCTTATCCCACGTAACACAACAATCCCAACAAGTAAGTCTCAGATTTTCTCAACAGCTGCAGATAACCAGCCAGCTGTAGATATCCATGTATTACAGGGTGAAAGACCAATGGCACAGGATAACAAGACACTTGGTAACTTCCAGTTAGATGGTATTGCCCCAGCAAGACGTGGTGTTCCACAGATTGAAGTAACATTCGATATTGACGTAAACGGTATTGTACACGTTACTGCAGTTGATAAGGCAACAAGTAAGAAGCAATCTATTACGATTACAAACTCTTCTGGTTTAAGTGAGGAAGAAATTGACCGCATGGTTAAGGAAGCTGAAGATCATAAGGCAGAAGATGACAAGCGTAAAGAAGAAATCGAGACAAAGAATCGTGCGGAAGCTTTCATTCACCAGATTGATGAAACATTGCAGAATGAAAATGCAAATGTGACTGAAGAACAGAAGGCTGAAGTGAAGAAGTTACGTGATGAATTACAAGAAGCTATCGACAAGAATGATACAGATGGCTTAAAGACTAAGTTAGATGCTCTTGAAAAGGCAGCGAATGACATGGCTCAAGCAATGTATCAAAGCCAAGCAGGACAACAGGCTGCTGGTGATACTGCAGGTAATTCAACAAGCGCAAACGACGATGTTGTTGACGCAGACTTCCAAGAAAAGAAGTAAAGTTTGAAAGGAATGCGGAGCTTGTTTCCGCATTCTTTTAAGAGAAGAAAGGGCTAAAAGATATGGCTGAAAAAAGAGATTATTATGAGGTGTTAGGAATATCCAAAGGAGCAAGCGATGCGGAAATTAAAAAAGCCTATCGTTCGTTAGCCAAAAAATACCACCCAGATGTAAATAAGGAAGCAGGTGCGGAAGCCAAGTTTAAAGAAATTAATGAAGCTTACGAAGTACTAAGTGATCCACAAAAGCGTCAGACGTATGATCAGTTTGGCTTTGCGGGAATGGATGGTTCTCAAGCAGGTGGAGGCTTCGGTGGTTTTGGCGGTGGATTTAACGCTGGTGGATTTGATGATCTCAACGATATCTTCTCCTCATTCTTCGGTGGAGGTATGGGTGGATTCAGTACTGGATCACGTCGTTCCAATAATGGACCACGTAAGGGTGAAGACCGCTACATGCGTATGAATATCTCATTTATGGATGCATGTTTTGGTAAGACTGAGACCATCAACCTAACAGTTGAAGAACAATGTGACCAATGTCATGGTTCGGGTGCAGCTTCTCCAAGTGATGTAGAAACCTGTCCAACATGTCATGGTTCTGGTAGCGTTGTGACACAGCAACGTACAGCGTTTGGTGTATTCCAATCACAGAGCGTATGTCCTGACTGTCGTGGTACTGGTAAGAAGATTCGTAAAGCATGTCCAAAATGTGGTGGAACAGGTTACGAAAAGAAGCGCATTAGCGTAGATGTAAAGATTCCTGCAGGTATTCAAACAGGACAGCAGTTACGTGTATCCGGTAAGGGTGAACGTGGCTACAATGGTGGGCCAAATGGTGACTTATACCTAGAGATTAATGTATTACCACACGAGAGTTTTGAGCGTGATGGCAAAGACATCTACCTTGATATTCCAGTTAGTGCAGTTGATGCGACATTGGGTGTTAGTGTAGATGTACCTACAATCCATGGCGATGTTACGATGAAGATTCCAGCCGGAACTCAAGATGGCACAAGAATGCGTCTAAAGGGTAAGGGTACTGTAGATCTTCATGGTGGTAGAGATGGTGACCAGATTGTTACGGTACGCGTTACTGTAGAAAAATCACTATCACGCAAAGAACGTGAACTATACGAACAGTTACGAGAGTTACAAAATTCCAGTAAAGGTGAAACGGCCTGGGACAAGTTTAAGAAGAAATTCATGTAAGTAACAGGCATCACCTATCAAAGGAGGTGTTACGATGAACATAGAGCAGATGACAGAAATCCTGCAAAATATCATCATGCAAGCAGTACAGCTTGCACAAGAAAAACAAAGTCCTGATATTAAGCCTGAGCATATCCTCTATGCAATGGTCAATGATGATAGCCTAGAGGGTATTTGGCAAAGGTTACATATCAGTCAAGAAGAATTAAGAAGTTTTATCGAACAAGCACTCACAAGAATTCCAACAGTCAGTGGTTCTACACAACCACAGCTATCAAATGATGTCATGCAAGCATATAACCATGCATTAAAACGCATGCAGAAACAAAATGATAGCTACATGAGTACTGTTACATTCTTACTTGGCTTGTTTGATACAAAGGCTACAATTATCGAGCAAATCAAACAACAGTTCAATATCACAACACGTGATATTGAAAAAGCAGAAGAAGAAAGAAGAGGAGGGATGACGATGGATGAAAAGACCAATGAAAGTCAACTCGATGCATTAAGCAAATACGGACATGATCTTGTCAAAGAAGTAAAAGATGGAAAGATCGATCCAGTCATCGGAAGAGATGAAGAGATTCGTAGAGTTATTGAGATTCTTTCTCGTAAGACAAAAAACAATCCAGTCCTCATTGGTGAACCTGGCGTAGGTAAGACCGCAATCGTAGAAGGTCTTGCGTGGCGTATTATGCAAGGGGATGTACCACTTGGACTCAAAGATAAGAAGTTAATTGAACTTGATATGGGTGCACTGATTGCTGGTGCCAAATATCGTGGTGAATTTGAAGAGCGCTTAAAGGGTGTACTTAAGCAGGTACAACAGGCAGATGGTGGTATTATCTTATTCATTGATGAGATTCATAATCTTGTTGGTGCAGGTAAGACAGAAGGCTCCATGGATGCCGCAAACCTATTAAAGCCAATGCTAGCAAGAGGTGAGCTCAAGTGTATTGGTGCGACTACATTCGATGAATATCGTAAGTATATCGAAAAGGATAGAGCTTTAGAGCGTCGTTTCCAAAAGATTATGGTACAAGAGCCATCTGTAGAAGATACAATTAGTATCTTACGTGGACTCAAAGACCGCTTTGAATCACACCATGGCGTACGTATCAAAGATGAGGCAATTATCGCAGCCGCAACACTATCTAATCGATACATTACAGATCGTTTCTTACCAGATAAGGCAATCGATTTAATCGATGAAGCTTGTGCAACAATTCGTGTTGAAATGGATTCCATGCCTGCAGAGTTAGATGAACTCTCTAGACGTATTATGACTTTACAGATTGAGGAAACTTCTCTCAAGGAAGAAACAGATCCTAAGGCCAAAGATCGTTTAGAAGAAATCCGTAAGGAACTTGCAGACCTTAAGGAAGAGCAGACTGCGAAATTCTCTAAGTGGCAAGCTGAAAAGAGTGAAGCAGATGCTATTAAGAACTATAAAGAAGAACTTGAGAAGGCTAAGCTTGCATTAACACAAGCAGAAAACGCAGCCAACTATGAAACAGCTGCGCAGCTCAAATACGAAACGATTCCTAATCTAGCAAAGAAGATTAACGAAGCAGATGTTGAAAAGGCTGATGCGATGGTACATCAGATTGTCGATGAAGATATGATTGCGAAGATTGTATCGCAATGGACACATATTGAAGTATCTCGCTTGATGAGTACAGAAAGACAAAAGATTCTACATCTTCCAGAAGCACTCGCTAAACGTGTTATTGGACAACCTGAAGCTTTACGCCTTGTATCAGACGCAATCATGCGTTCAAAGGCAAATATCCAAGATGAAAATCGTCCATTAGGTTCCTTTATGTTCCTAGGTCCAACAGGTGTTGGTAAGACAGAAGTTGCTAAGGCATTAGCACAACAACTATTTGATGATGAATCCAAGATTGTACGTATCGATATGTCTGAATATATGGAGAAGTTCTCCGTATCTAGACTGGTTGGTGCGCCTCCAGGATATGTTGGATATGAAGAGGGTGGACAGTTAACAGAAGCAGTACGTCGCTCACCATACTCTATTGTGCTATTAGATGAAATCGAAAAAGCACATCCAGATGTATTCAACATCCTATTACAGATTTTGGATGATGGACGTATCACAGACTCGAAGGGTGTAACAGTAGACTTCACGAATACGATTATCATCATGACAAGTAACCTAGGTAGTCAATATGCCTTCGATGATGATCCAGAA
>CALHUY010000047.1 GCA_938039295.1 uncultured Solobacterium sp. | reverse complement strand
CCTGTATTGGTGAAGTATTACATACTTTTATACCACTGCCAATCCCTGCTTCAATCTATGGCCTTGTACTTTTATTTATCGCACTTAATCTAAGAATCTTTAAAGTTGATGAAGTACACGATACAGCAGATTTCTTAATCGAAATCATGCCAGTCATGTTTATTCCTGCAGCTGTAGGTTTAATTGAGTCAATTCCATCTCTGCGACCAATCTTAATACAATCCATCATAATCATGATGGTTTCTACAGTTATTGTTATGGTAGTTACTGGTAAAGTATCTATGTTATTAGGTAAGGAGAAATCAAACAATGAATAATGTCATGTTAACAAGTGCCACAATGGGCGTGGTGATATCCCTAATCGGTTTCTTTATTGGTATCCTCTGTCGTGAGAAGTTTAAACTACCGATCTTTAATCCCTTATTAATTGCGATTATCTTTACAATTGGTTTTGTATCTATCTTCCGTATTGATTATGATTCCTACTTTTTCTCCGCAAAGTATCTTAGTTGGTTATTAACCCCTGCAACAGTCGCTTTGGCAGTACCACTCTATAAAGAAATCGATAAGCTCAAAGCGAATTGGAAGATGATAGTCATTTCCATCGCTTGCGGTTGTGTCAGTAGCGTTGTAACAGTACTTGTTCTATCATTTGTATTCCGTTTCAACCATGCACAATACGTTACCTTCATACCAAAGTCCATCACAACAGCCATCGGTATGGGTGTTGCGGAAGAGTTAGGTGGTATTGTACCAGTTACTGTTGCGGCAATTATCGTAACAGGTATCTTTGGTGCAATCATCGCAGATATCGTCTTTAAGATTTTCCATATCACCGACCCAATTGCCCAGGGCTTAGCACTTGGTGCTAGTGCACACGCAATCGGCACATCCAAGGCAATCGAACTCGGTGACCTACAAGGTGCGATGGCAGGTCTTGCAATCTGTACTTCTGGTATTATTACAGTTGCCCTAGCAACGATCTTCGCTGGTATTATCTAAACAAAAAGAAGCGTAAAACGCTTCTTTTTTTCTACGCACATAAAAAACGACTATCTTAGATAGTCGTTTGTGTCATTAGTCTTCTACGTATGGTAATAAAGCCATTTGACGAGCACGCTTGATAGCGATTGCTAACATTCTCTGGTACTTCGCACGAGTTCCTGTAACGCGACGTGGAGTAATCTTTCCATTTGCGCTAACGAATTTCTTCAAGAGCTCTACATCCTTATAATCGATATAAGTGATGTTGTTTTTTGTAAAGTAGCAGACCTTTCTGCGGCCCATTCTTTGTTTTCTGAATGCCATTGTCTGTTCTCCTTTATTTAGAATGGCAGGTCATCGCTGGAAATATCCATTCCGATTCCTGCGCCGAAGTCATCACTCACAAAATCATCATTTACAGATGGCTTTGGTTGTGAATACGGCTGTTGATAACTGTTGTCTTGATAACCACTGTTCTGTGCTCTACTTTGTGATTGACTCTTAGATTCAAGTAAGTTTACAGTATCGCAAACGACTTCTGTAATATAAACCTTTTGTCCATCACGATCATAGTTACGTGTTTGGATTCTTCCTTCAACACCCACTAATGCACCCTTATGTGCATATGAGCCTAAGAAATCGGCAGCTTGTCGCCAAGCAACACAACTGATGAAGTCTGCAGACTGTTGATTGTTTCCATCCTGTCCACGAGCCACACGACGATCACATGCAACAGTAAATGTCGCAACGGATAAGCCACTAGCTGTCTTACGAACTTCAACATCACGTGTCAGTCTACCAACCAAAACAACGCGGTTAATCATTACTTAGCTCCCTTAGCCGGAGCTTCGTCACGGGTAATCATGAAACGAACAACATTTGCGTTGATTCCCATCAAACGATCAAATTCCTTTAAGCAGTCATTTTCTGCTTCAAATGCTGTTACTACATAGTAACCCTTCTTCATGTCATCAATTGGGTAAGCAAAATCGCGCATTCCCCATTCGTCTGTCTTTGCAATCTTACCACCATTGTCAGTGATGATCTTGCTGAGAGTTTCGATTAATTCAGCTCTCTTTTCTGTTTCAACAGATTCGTTGATGATGTACATGACTTCATACTTCTTCATTCCGTACACCTCCTTCTGGTCTAACGGCCATTTCTGGCAAGGAGCGGGAGTAACCCACTCGCCACAATATATTATCAGTTCCCCTACCAAAAGTAAAGAAAAAATCACTTCTGTCATTACAATCTAAAGTGATTTTATTCGCTATTTATGCGGATACTGGCATCCTTTCATCGCCTGCTTCGCTACGCAGATCCATCGTTACACCATTTACCTTATACTTCTTTAGTACAAACATTGTAACTGTTGCCGCAACACCTTCGATTGGTGCTAACTTTTCACCAACGAAGTCAGCGACCTCACGCATTGTCTTCCCATTTACATTTACTAAGAATTCAGAGTTACCACTCATTAGGAATAGACTACTTACTTCAGGGAAGTGTGCAATTCTTTCCGCAATCTTATCATAACCACTACCACGTTCTGGCTTTGCACTTACACCGATAATCGCATCAACGTGACCGATATTCGTCTTATCCCAATTTACCATTGTGTGGTAACCACAGATAATTTTCTGTTCTTCTAATTCTTTTTTAGCACGATCAACAGTTTCTTCTGTTTCACCTAAAATATCTGCTAGGTCTGTAATACTTGCACGTGGATTTTGTACAAGTAAGTCAATTAACTTTAGATTATCCATCTTATTTCTCTCCTTTGTGATCCTTTATAAACTGTGCAATGCGTCTCATCGCTTCTTGCAAGTGTTCAATGCTGTACGCATAACTAATTCTCGCAAAACCTTGTCCACTTTCACCAAATGCAGTTCCAGGAATAATTGCAACATGTTGTTCATTCAATAACTTCTCACAGAACTCATCACTACTCATGCCTAGACTGGAGATTTCCGGGAATACATAGAAGGCTCCCTTTGGTTCAAATGTCTTCAAGCCCATTTCATTAAGTTTACGCACGCAATACTGTCGACGCATATCATATTGTTTACGCATCTCCTCTACATCCCTATCACAATCACGAAGTGCTGTAATTGCCGCATATTGGCTCACGGTAGGAGCAGCCATGACACAATTCTGATGCACCTTTAACATCACCTTGATAATTTCCTTTGGTCCAAGAACATATCCCAAACGCCAACCTGTCATAGAGAAGGTCTTAGAGAAACCATTCAGTATGATTGTTCTTTCCTTCATTCCCGGAATTGACGCAAAGGAAGTAAACTCTCCATCTCCATAAATCAGTTCTGAATAAATTTCATCGGAGATGACAAGAATATTTGTATCCTTCAATACTTCTGCGATTTCTTCCATCTCTTTACGAGATAGTGTCGCACCTGTTGGGTTATTTGGATAAGATAATAAAATTGCCTTTGTCTTATCTGTAATTACAGCCTTGATATCCGCGGCTTGGATTCTAAAATCATTCTCAACTTTCGCTTTTACATACTTGATATTCGCTCCTGCAAAAGCAGCTGTTGGTTGATATGTAACGTATCCTGGATCTGGCAAGATAACTTCGTCACCCTCTTCCACGATTGTACGGAATACGAGGTCAATACCTTCACTTGCACCTACAGTCGCGATCATCTGGTCAATGTCGTAATCCAGATTATATTTACGAAGTAGATATTCACGAATCGCAAGACGTAACTCTTTTAAGCCTGCATTGGTTGTATATTGTGTCTTACCTTGTTCAATTGTATGGATTGCCGCATCACGAATATCCCATGGTGTCTTAAAATCAGGCTCACCAACACTAAGTGAAATGCAATCTGGTATTTCCGCAACCAAATCGAAGAACTTACGAATTCCTGACGGTTTCATATCTACTGCTCTTTGTGCTAATAACTTTGTATAATCCATAGTCTGTACCTCGTACGTCTACTCTATTATACTCGAACTATAAAAAAATGCTCCCCATGCAGGAACATTTTTATAGTAATTTTCATAACATTTAAAACCTAGAGTATATCTGAATGTCTATTCAAAATCTCTCGGATGAAAAAATCTACTTTCTCTCTTTCAGCAATGACGCTGACATTCATTTGCTTAGCTGTCTTCTTCTCAAACAATCCACAAAAGATAGGATTCTTAATTCTCATCGTTACCTTCGAACAACCAAGTGGAAGCTTACTTCCTTTTATTTCTTGAATATCTTCCAGTTCAAATCGAAAATGCAATACACTATGTCCCCTACTTCCATAAGTATAGTATTTTAAAGAGTTGTTTTTATCAACTTCTAATTTCACTGCATTCAAATAAAAATAACAAACCAATAAACAAAGAAGTAGTGGGATACAAACAAGCGCAATAACAATAATCATCCTGCCTGATTCATCCGTTCCTTCATGAATCAAATTTTTTAATATCCACGTCACAATCAAAGAGAACGATATAATCGTCACAAAGGCTATCCAATTTAGTATCGTCTTATGTGGATATGTCAAAATCAGTTTTGGTTCATCTTGCATAGTATCTGTTTTCATAATTTACTCTGATTTTAATTCAAATAGAATATCACGAAGTTCAGCTGCTCTTTCAAAGTTTAGACTTGCGGCTGCCTCACGCATCTCAACTTCCATATCAGCGATAAGTTTCGCTTTATCCTTCTGAGAAAGTTTCGCTTTCTTCTGCATATATTTCGCAGCCATTTCTTTCGTCTCTTTACCACGAATCGCTTCTTCAACATTCTTCTTAACGGTTGTAGGGATGATACCATGTTCTGCATTATACGCCTCTTGAATCTTACGACGACGTTCTGTTTCATTGATTGCATAACGCATGGAATCTGTCATGACATCTGCGTACATATATACTTCACCATTTGCATTACGTGCTGCACGTCCTATCGTCTGTATTAAGGAACGATGACTACGCAAGAAACCTTCCTTGTCCGCATCTAAGATGCACACTAGAGATACTTCTGGAATATCCAAACCTTCACGCAACAAGTTAATACCAACAATCGCATCAACCTTTCCTAAACGTAAGTCACGAATAACTTCCGTACGCTCTAATGTCTTTGTCTCATGGTGTAAATGTGCAATCTTATAACCACGTTCTTTGAGATATGCTGTTAAATCTTCTGCCATGCGTACAGTTAATGTTGTAATTAACACACGCTCATTGCGTTTGAGTCTAGCATCTAACGCCTCACAGATATCATCAATCTGCCCCTTGGTTGGTTTGACCGTAATCTTTGGATCGAGTAATCCCGTAGGACGAATAATCTGTTCCGTCACATGGTGATTCACTGCTTCTAATTCAAAGTCGCCAGGTGTTGCGGAGCAGTATATAACCTGATTCATCATCGACTGGAATTCATCAAATTTCATTGGACGATTTTCCAGCGCAGATGGTAAGCGGAAACCATATTCCACCAATACTTCTTTACGTTGACGATCACCGTTATACATACCTCTTACCTGCGGTAAGGATACGTGTGATTCATCCACAAACAACAAGAAGTCCTTAGGGAAGTAATCAAAGAGATTCCATGGACGTTGACCCACTTTTCTACCATCGATATGCATCGAGTAGTTTTCAATACCGGAGCAGTATCCATTCTCTCTTAAGGCTTCTAAATCAAAACGTGTACGCTGTTCTAAGCGCTCTGCTTCGAGTGGTTTTCCCTTTTGACGGAAATACTCAAGTCGATCTTCAAGCTCTGCTTCAATCGCATCACACGCTCTTAACATTGTCTCCTTTGAGCGAGCATAACCACTCGCTGGGAAGATGTTATAGAACTGGTATGCATTCATGGTCTTTCCTGTCAAAGGATCAATCTCTGTAATACGTTCAATCTCTTCACCAAACATCTCAATACGAATATTAAATTCATTTGTATAGGAAGGTGTTAGATCAATAATATCTCCACGCACACGTATTGTTCCTCTTGTTTGGTCAACGTCATTACGCGAGTACTGTAGTTCAATCAAACGATGCATTAAATCATTACGATCAATACTTTCCCCTACACGTATCGTAAAGAACATATTCTTATACTCAACAGGGTCACTAGCCGCATAAATACATGCAACAGATGCGACTACTATCGTATCTCTTCTTTCAAGAAGAGAATTCAAAGTAGACTCACGGAACATATCCAACTCTTCATTAATCGCAGCTGTCTTTTCAATATACATATCACTCTTAGGCATATATGCCTCAGGTTGATAGTAGTCAAAGTTTGATACGAAGAACTCTACACGATTATGTGGGAATAATTCTTTAAACTCTGAATATAACTGTCCTGCCAATGTTTTATTGTGTGAAAACACAAGTGTAGGTCGATTCATCTGTGCGATGATATTCGCCATGGTAAATGTTTTACCAGTACCAGTAGCACCTTCTAGAACCTGTTCCTTCTTACCTGCATGCAAGCCTTCCACAAGCTCCGCTATCGCCTTTGGTTGGTCTCCCGTAGGCTTAAATGGTGATACAAGTTCAAACTTACGCTCATCCATTTAAAACTTCCTGTGCTTTCTGTAGTTGAACGTCATGTGTCTTTGTTGTATTCCAATCTAATACCACAGCACTATAAAGTACGCCAAATGTTTCTTTATCTAATACACCATCTGCTGTAATACCTTTGTCTGTCTCAAACTGACGTAATGCCTCTTCTGTTTGAGAAGAGAAATAACCATCGGTACGACCAACGTTATACCCCAGATAATCCAAACATAGTTGGGCGAATTTCACCGGTTCACCAACACTATCATAAGCGTAGCGATCCGTATCATTCATCTTTGGTAAAGAAGTATACATTACTTCATGTAACTTCACTTCGACATCCGGTGTAATACCAACACCATTCACCCAAACATCATTTGGAGATGTCCACTTGGATGTCGTATACTTCAGTGCCGATCCATCCTTAAATACGCGTGATACCTGCACTGTACCCTTACCATAACTTGTAACACCAAGTACGGTTACATCCTTGTGCTGTTCCTTGAGCGCCATCGTTAATACTTCAGAAGCACTCGCTGTGTTCTTATTTACTAAGATGGCAATCTTCTTGATATTGTCATACATACCATCCGTTGTACGAATTTCCTCTATCGTTCCATCCGCATAAACCTGCTTCATCGCAAGTGTATCCTTTGGTAAGAAGTATGACGCAATACTTTGTAATGCGGTTAGATATCCACCGCCATTATCACGTAAGTCAATAACGATATTTGATACATTCGCATTCTTGAAATCATCAAGGTACGCCTTTACTTCATTGGCTGTATTTTCACCAAATTGATAAATCTGTAAGTAACCTGTATTATCACTGAGAATCTCACCAAATGCAGTCGCACTGACAGCTGCACGTGTAATCGTAATCTCGAGAGGTTGTTCCTGACGGATAAATTCAATCGTTACTTCTGTACCGCTATCACCCTGTACTAGATTCTTAATTTCTTCGGTTGTCTTACCAGCCAGTGATTCTCCATTGACTTTATTCATGATATCTCCAGCTTTTACACCTGCTTTGTCTGCTGGTGAATTACGGAAAACACGCTCAATGATATTAATACCGTTAGCCTGCAAGAACTGCACACCAATCCCTACATAATTACGGTTGATAGAATCTGTAAACTTCTTCATCTCATCCGCAGTCATATACTCAGTATGCTTATCAATCTCATTGGTTGTAATACCCTTTAAAGCCTGATCTGTTAATTGTGTATTGATATTTTCTACCTGATTCGCAAAAAACCAATCATTCTCCATCACCTGTAAAACTCCATTGATTTTCTCATCAGAATTTAACGGAAGATTATTTACAATATTCTTGCGTGTAGGAGCCAAGGAAGATAATGGTAATACAGAACCAAGTAACCAACCACCCACTAGGGCAATCACCACAAACGCCACTGAGAGAATACGTAGACGTTTTACCTTCTTCTGTTCTTGTTTTAAAGCCACTTCTTCTGGCCATAAATGACGACGGAAAGGAATACTATATACTTTTTCATCGTTCTGTAATTCTTCTTTGTTTTTGTCCATTTTACTGCCTCTATCTTTCTAAAAAGAGTCTCTATTTCAGAAGAGACTCTTTGATGATATTTTTAATAACCAAATACTTCTTCTGGTTGAATACGACATGGAGCACCAACGCCATCACTGCAACGTCTGCCATATAAACCATATCTTCCACCAGTCCAACCTGCACCAAAGCTTACATCACCATTCCAATTGGCTGCGTAATACGCAAAATTAGATGCATCTCCTAAGTAGAAGA
The DNA here is from genome assembly GCA_938039295.1 of uncultured Solobacterium sp. Lineage (GTDB taxonomy): Bacteria > Bacillota_I > Bacilli_A > Erysipelotrichales > Erysipelotrichaceae > Bulleidia. The sequence continues at coordinate 11,863 of CALHUY010000047.1, read as the reverse complement.
TCTCTACGTGACAGTGCGGTCCTGTTGTATTACCGGAAGAACCTACCTGTCCAATCACGTCACCTGCATTTACAATCGTACCAGTGGCTGCTGGTGTATTTAATGTCATGTGGAAATAATCCACACCGTACAAACTACCATTTACTGTTACAAGTAAGATAACCTGGTTACCAGAATAGGAAGCGCCACCAAACTGATAGCCACAACTATCGCCTAGATAACCAACGGTTGGACAGCCATTAACACCTCTAAGTACAACACCATTGGCAACTGCACGAATTGTCGCACCATAACCAGCCGCAAAGTCATATCCCAAGTGAATACTACCATCTGGGTAAGACCAAGTACCAGCACTACGCCAAGCGCCATCAACCGGATAAGTCCAACCATTTGTTGTTGGAATCGCCTCAATTTGAGCAGTAATACCTGCCATTAACGCATTGTTTTGTGCAATATCAGAGTTCTTTGTCTCGATTGAACCACGAAGTGCAGCTGCAGTCTTCTGTGCTGCCTCTTGGGCAATCTGAACATAAGTCTGTAAAGTAATGAGTTCTTTTTGTTGGTCTTGCTTTTCCTTCTTTTGAATCTCTAGTTCATTTTTCGCAACGACAAGCTCTTCTTTTTGTTTATTTAATGTTGCGATAATCTGAACAAGTTCATTCAAAGTTTTCTTATCGTATTGAGAAATTGTACTTAAACCATTCGCAATACGGATAAAATCTGTAAAGTTATTCGCACCCATCAAAATATCAATATATTGATTTGTACGCATCGTAGGTTGATTTAACACCATACGTGTCTTTACTTTATCTTGTAGTTTATCTGCTGTTTGTTGGTTTTGTTCAATCTCTGCTTGCTTGTAGTCAATTTCTTTCTGCTTTGCGTCAATTTCAGCTTCTTTCTGCGTAATTTCAGCTTGCTTTGTATCGATTTGAATCTGATACTCCGAAATCTTTGCAGCATACTTTGTGATATTGGCTTCCATATCAGCCTTTTGTGCCTTCCAAGCCTCAATCTGTTGACTCATTTCTGCATTCTGAGACTCTAAGTAAGCCTTATATGCCTCACATGCACTGGCATCATCTTTACCGTAATTTGTACAACGATTCAACCAATATTCAGAGTTGGAATAATCTTCATCCGCAATAACGGTACTAGATTGATTTCCAACCATAATCATTGTCATGAATAGACACAAACAAACCTTCGCTAGTTTTTTCATCGCTTATCCCTCAAATACTTCGTAACGGAGAGCCAGCTTCCGAAAAGACCAACAAGAATACCAACTACTAATAAGATACCTGAAACATAGTATAAGAATGGGAATGCCTTCTCTAAACGGAACATATTAGAGATTAATACACCAGATGTCTTTTCGAAGATCACGATGTAACCCCAAACCGTTAGGCCAATCGGAATGATTGCCCCTAGAATACCTGTAATAATACCTTCCCAAAGGAAAGGAGCACGGATAAATCCATTTGTCGCACCTACATGTTTCATGATCGTAATTTCATCTTTACGTGCATAAATTGTAAGTTTGATTGTATTTTGAATTAAGAAGATTGCAAGTAGCGTTAACGCAGCCACTAAGATACCACCAAAACGGCGAATGGATGACATCGCATCAACCATGTTCAATGTACTTTGTCCACCATAGTTAACACTATCAACCCCAGTAATCTTATCAATCTGCTTAGCAATCTCTTCGAGATTTGCACCGTTCTTTGTTTCTACATAGTAGGCATCATGCATAGGGTTATCTGCCTTAAATGGTTCAAATACCGCTCTTGTACGCTCATCCTCAAAACTATTGATGTAATATTTCAACTCATCATCTTTTGAAGAATAGGATACTCTTTCAACACCATCAATTTTAGAGATTGCTGTTTCAATCTGCTTTAAGCTAGATGCAGATTCCGCATCATATGCCACCATAACAGAAATTTCAACAGAAGACTCCACTGAGCGTGTAAATTGTTCTAAGTGATAACTCAATACCAGAAACAAGCTAATAATCATTAATGTTACTGTAACTGCAATTGCACTCGAAAGAGACATTGCCCAGTGTCTACCAACACCACGAATACCTTCACGAATTGGTCTAATCATGACGAACATAACCTCCTTCGGAACGGTCAGCCACAATGTGTCCTTGTTCCAAAACAATCGTACGCTTACGATACTTATTTACAAGCGTAATATCATGGGTAACCATGACAACTGTTGTACCATAGCGCTGATTAATTTCTTGTAGTAAGTCCATAATTTCATCTGATTTTGCTGGGTCCAAGTTACCAGTAGGCTCATCCGCAATCAACACTTTAGGACGGTTCGCAATCGCACGTGCAATCGCTACACGCTGTTGTTGTCCACCAGATAATTCCTTAGGGAAAGAATTACCCTTTTCACTTAGCCCAACGACTTTCATCACTTCAATTGTACGCTTACGAATCTGTGCCTTCTTCATACCGATAACCTCAAGGGCATATGCGATATTCTCAAACACTGTCAAATGTGGCAATAATTTATAATCCTGGAATACAACACCGATATTACGGCGATAGATAGGAATCTGACGTTTGGATAATTCCCCAACATCAATACCGACAACTTTCACGTTGCCTTTTGTACACATTTCTTCCGCATCCATCAACTTAATCAAAGTAGACTTACCAGAACCAGTTGGCCCAATGACGTAAACAAATTCGCCCTGATCAACTGATAAATTTATATCATACAGTGCATTCGTACCATTTTTATATCGTTTGTAAACATGGGTGCATTGAATCATAAGGGTACCTCCTTACTTGTGAAATCCTGCGCAATAATTTTAGCACATTCTGTTAAATATTGGATGAAGCGTAGGTGAAACCTTCACCATGCATGTCGGACGCATCATTTGTAATGACGAATGCTTTTGGATCAATTCGATTAATTAATGAAATCAAACTTGCATATTGACGTGTCGATACAACAACCAATACAACATTCTTCGCTTCACTGTTGAATCCACCACGACCATCTAAAATCGTAACACCACGATTGAGTTCCTGATAGATTGCATCACGTAACTCTTCCCAATGATTGGAAATAATATGTACAGACTTGGCATTAGCACCTTGTCCAGCACTCAGCACCTTTCCAATCGCAAAGCCAGACGCAAATACGGATACTAGACCAAGTAGTGCAGAGTTAATGCCATACGCCGCAATACCTAATCCAACCGTTAAAGTATCAATAATAATAACCAAAACCGAAATTTGTACACCTGTAAACTTATGTAAAATCAAGGCCGGTATATCCATACCACCTGTACTCGACCCCGCTCTCATCACAATACCAATACCAGTACCACCAAGGAGTCCTGCATATAAAGCAGCCAAAATCGGATCGACAGTGATTGGATTTGGAACCTTAATCAGTAAGTTGTTAAATACTGGATAGGCAAGTGAAGATAACATCGTTGTTAAGGCAAATTCCTTGCCTAAGATAACTGCTCCTAAGATTAGGAAGCCAATTACAGCCGAGTTCGCAAATAAGGTCTTATCTATATGGAAGAATGGTTCAAAGGCAACCGCAAGACCAGCGACGCCACCGGAAAGAATATTGTACGGTAAAATAAAAAATTCTACTGACATAGACAATAAGAACGTTCCAGCTAAAACCATCAAAAAATTGATTACACTTTTCTTATTCATGGAAGGTATTATATCATAGGAAATACAATATGGAGAATGGCTAATGAAGGATAAACGTATAAAAAAGATAATCCTATGGACTATCGTAATCGCATACACACTTTGGATATTTCATAACTCAGCACAAACTGGGAAAGTCTCCGCAGATTTGAGTCAAACATTGAGCTATCGCATCTATGATCACTTACAATTTCTTCATTTCATGCCATTCAAGCTTTTCCACACTCTAATTCGTAAACTTGCCCATTTTAGCGAATACGCTCTACTCGGCATTTTAGTATCAACCGTTAGTTCTCATACCATCGAGGAGCGCCAACAAAAACGAATCATTATCCTATGGATGATACTTGTACCAATGATTGATGAAGGAATTCAATACTTTACACCTGGCAGATCAGCGGAACTTCGTGACTGTATCATCGATATGTGCGGATATGGTTCTGGATTGCTCATCACTTATTTATTAAAACAGCGGAAAACCAAATAAGTTCTCCGCTGTTTCTTTATTGGATTAACCCTGCAACCTTACCTTCTGTAATCTTGATAATATCATCCGGGGCAATCTCAATCTGCGTTCCTATCTTACCACCTGATACAAGAATCGTATCAAAGAGTACGACTGTTTCATCATAAACAGTCACAAAAAGTTTCTTCATTCCAATTGGTGAACAACCACCATGGACATAACCTGTTGTCTTTAACAGTTCCTTCTGCGGTAACATCGCTACACTCTTTACGCCAACCGCACGCGCACAAGCCTTTAAATCTAGTTTCTCTTTCACAGGAATCACAAATACGTAATGATTGCCATCATCGCCCTTCGTCACTAACGTCTTAAAGACCTGCTCTGGATTTTCTCCACATTTTTGGGCAACCGAAACACCATCCAATAAACCATCACTTACATCATAGGTATGTTCCTGATACGTAATTCCTTCCGCATCCAAAAGTCGCATCGCATTTGTCTTTACTTCTTTTTTTGCCATATGTTTACCTCGCCACTATTTTACACCAATTTATAAATCACTGCAGATACGTTCCATCCATATTAAATTTACGCTACAATAAACTGCGAGGTAAACCTATGATCAATCGTTTTTCTAGAACACAACGCGTCATTGGAAGAGACGCACTACATAAAATCCAACAAGCACATGTGATTGTATTTGGTGTTGGTGGAGTTGGTGGATACGCTATCGAAGCTTTAGCACGCAGTGGGATTGGCAAAATCGACATCGTCGACCATGATACGGTTTCACTCACTAACATTAACCGACAACTTATCGCAACCGACGCAACCATCGACCAATATAAAGTAGATGTGATGAAAGAGCGCATCCATACCATTAGTCCTGATACTATCGTCAATGCCCTACCTATCTTCTATTTACCAGAAACCAAAGATCAGTTTGACTTTAGCCAATACGACTATATTATCGATGCAATTGATAATGTTACCGCTAAGATTGATTTAATCGTCACGGCGAAAGAACTAGGTGTTCCTATCATCTCCGCAATGGGATGTGGCAATCGCTTTGATCCAACAAAAGTTCGCATCATGGATATCTATGACACAAAAAATGACCCACTCGCAAAAGTCATGCGCCATGAATTACGTGCGCGTAACATTAAAGACTTACAGGTTTGTTGTTCAATAGAAGCACCTATTAAACCAATTGAATATCCCAATGAAGAACAAGAAAAAGCAGTGAAATGGAGTATTCCAGGTTCCACTGCCTTCGTACCACCTGTTGCAGGTATTACATTAGCTGCCGAAGTTGTTCGACAAATTACAAATTTTGATCCAAATAATCGCAAGTAACGAAAGTTACTTGTTTTTTAATGCAAGATTGTGCCAAGAATACGGTTAACAGTCTTACCGTCTGTTTGACCCTTATATTTGTCAAGAATCTCTCTCATCACAGGACCTTGATTACGCTTTAAAGGCTCTAATCCCTTCTCTTGTAAGATTCCCTCGATAATCTGATGAATCTCTTCTTCTGATAACTGCTTTGGTAAGTAAGAAGAAAGTAATGCTAACTTCTTTTGAGCCTCTTCCTTTAAATCTTCACGATTTTCAGGAATACTCTCAATCGTCTCATTTGTTTGTTTGATTTCACGCTGAATATACGCTAGTTCATCATTCTTCTCTAACGTATGACCAGCTTCCTTCTCCGCAAGTGTAATTGCGGCAATCACAAGGCTTAACACACCCTTGGTTAGAGAGTCATGTTCCTTCATTGCCTTCATATTATCTTTTCGTAATTGTAATAATAGTTCACCCATTTTAAATACCTCCTGTTTCTATTATAGACTTTCTAGCGAAAAAGTATGCTGGTTCTTCATCTTTATACGCCAAAATATGCTAAAATCATCACGAAGCAGGTGAATATTATGCAAAAAAACTTTATCTTTATTTCTCCTAATTTTCCTAAGACATATTATCAATTCCCACTCGCTTGGAAACAATTAGGTGGTCGTTCCCTCGCAATCAGTGACGCAAATTACAACTCCTTAAGTGACGTACAAAAGTCAGCTTTTGATGATTACTATCAGGTAAGTTCTCTTGAGAACTATGATGAGGTATATCGTGCTGTCGCATGGTTTGCACACCGTTATGGCAAGATTGACTGGTTAGAGTCCAATAATGAATATTGGTTATTTCAAGACGCAAAACTACGTCAGGACTTTAATATTACGTCTGGTGATAAAGCCGATGATGTTGTGCATTATAAGCTAAAGTCTGAAATGAAGGCATACTATCACAAGGCAAATGTACCTACTGCTCGCTATCATATCGTATCCACTTATGAAGCTGGTAAGGATTTTATATCTAAGGTAGGCTACCCAGTTGTTGTAAAACCTAACAATGGTGTAGGTTCAAGTGCTACTTGGAAAATCCGCAATGATGGTGAACTAGAAGACTTCTATAAAATTCAACTTCCTAATGAATATATCATGGAAGAATATATCCCGGGATACATCCTATCGTTTGATGGCATCGTAGATGAAAACAATAAGATCATTTATCGTACATGCCACGTATTCCCAAACCCAGTTATGGAAATCGTAAACGAAAAGACAGACTGTATCTTCTGGAATGAAATTGACATGCCAAAAGACCTAAACCAAATGGGTGAAAAACTCATTCATGCATTTGATCTTCGTTCACGTTTCTTCCATACAGAATACTTCCGTATGACAGAAGATAAAGAAGGACTTGGTAAGAAAGGTGATTTAATCGGCCTAGAAGTAAACATGCGTCCACCAGGTGGATACATGACAGACATGATTAACTACTCACAAGACATAAACATCTACATGATTTACGCAAAGATGTGCATGCATGTACAAAATATAGTATCCCCACACCCTATCTATCACTGTGTACATGTAGGTAAACGTGATGGTAGCCAGTACGCACATTCTGGCCTGGAAATCTTCCAACGCTTTGGCGCAAATATCGTCATGCATGAAAGAATGCCACAGGTATTAGATGCAGCTATGGGTAATGAATTCTACGTTGCCCGCTTTAAAACAATGAAAGAACTACATGAGTTTGTTGATTTTGTGACGGAAAAGGAAGTGAAGCCACATGCAGATAAACTATCACAAGAGCTATAGTAATTTTCTAAATCGAGATATGGAATTCAAGGTTTTTGGTCATGCAGGTATTGTACTACTTGCCTTTCCATCCCAAGATGGAAGATTCTATGACTACGAAAACCGTAACTTAATTCAATCTATTTCCTACCAGATTGACCAAGGAAAAGTCATGGTGCTATGTTGTGACTCCATTGATGGTGAGTCATGGTCTGCAGAATGGAAGAATATTCATGATCGTATCAGTGCTCATGAAGCATATTTCAATTACATTCACCAAGAACTATTACCACTATTCCGAGATTTATATCATTACCAAAGAGATAGTAAAATCTATACAACAGGATGCTCCCTAGGGGCATATCATGCACTCAATATCTTGTTCCGTATGCCAGACTTATTTGCAGGATGTATCTGCTTATCCGGAGTCTATAGCACTTACCCATTCTTTGGCTCCTATAGCAATGAAATCATCTACCAAAACTCCCCAAATGACTTTATCAACGGTATGCACTATGAACATCCATACGTTGAAAAATACCGTCAGAAACAGATTTATATCTGTTGTGGACAGGGTGCTTGGGAACATCCAATGTTAGAAGATACGCATCGCTTAGAAGAACTACTCAGATACAAGAATATTCCCGCTCATGTCGAGTACTGGGGATTTGACGTCAGCCACGATTGGCCATGGTGGGAGAAACAATTTCCATACTACGTGAACCAATTAATTAATACTCAATCAAACAATTAATCAATTTATGCTTTTCATCGTCATACTATTCTGCTATTATTATCTAGCACGCGGATATGGCGGAACTGGCAGACGCGCTAGATTTAGGATCTAGTTCCTTCGGAGTGCAGGTTCGATTCCTGTTATCCGCACCATTAAAAAGATTTCAACACAATGTTGAAATCTTTTTTGTTTTATTCATACAGATAATATGTACCATCTGTCTTAATTGTAATCTTATCACCTACATTTACAGTGATCATCTTGATTACATCAGCGTACTTTGCCTTATAAATCATCTGATTTGTATCAATGATATAAAGATATGTATTTCCACCAATATCAATCTTTTCAAGTTTCGCTACTGTAATTTCCTTCTCTTTATAGTTAGAAGTATCTACAGTCTCATTTGTATCTTGATTTGCTTGTTCAGCACTGATCTCACCATTGAGTAAACGACGATACTGCTCGATTACATCCTTTTGGTTATACGTTGTTACGACCATGTTATATTGTTCAACATTTACACAAGCATACATCTTCACCAAACCATTATCATCCTTTAATACCATGATATATGTCGGTGTTCCATCTACGTTAATCAAAGATGGGAAGGATGCGTGATAACCCTTTTCCTGCACTTCACCTTCAGCTGAATGCATTGCACTTCCTTCATCCGCACCAGAAGCTAAGATGAATTTTGTTTCTGCTGTACGTTCATTTGCCATGATAAATCCAATATTACTGGAATCACCATTGACTGAAGTTACGCCTGTATAAATCCAAATATCACCATCTTTAGCGATATATCCATAATCTGTACGATAGCTACTATCACCATCTCCATTCTTGATTTCTACAGTTGTTGTTTGTCTACAATCAATCTGACCAAAGATACTATTCAAGAATCCACGATGTAGCTTAGCTGCGTCATTATATTGCTCAACAATTAAATTTCCCGGGTAAATAATATCTGCCCAACGAGGAATATCGTTAACATCAAGTTTTGTCATTGTGCCATCAATTGGATTGATTAAAATAGCACCTGTAATCTTTCTTCCACCAAATAGAGAAATACTATTTGTATAAGTAGAAGCGATATACCAAGGATTTCCCTCTTCATCAATTTCAAAATGAAGATTTGTAAACATGGTTGTTGGATATGCAAAACGAATATGTCTTTCTAGATTCTCATTGAGATATGCACTAGGTACATACTTCATCTTGTTTGCCATCGCTACATATTCCGCATCCATTGTAACTGGATTTACTTTTACATAACCTGGAATTCCATTTTCATGGTTTCCAAACCACTTAAAGAAACCATCATATTGTAAAGGTGCTACCTTGATTGGACTATTTTGATAGTCAATCTGCATGTACTCACCAACATTAAACTGTGAAACAACATCACTCAAGGAACCAATTTTACGATCACCAAGTTTTTCAGCACTTGCGGTATCCATCAATGCAATGGAACTTGTTCCACTAACAGATGGAATATCTTCTGTACTACCTTCATCTACTTTTAAGATGGATGAATATTCCTTCGCATGGAACAAGCGCATGCTTGTAATACTACCTAGTACCATACACACAAATAGAATACATTCTACAAGGGCAATCTTCTTTAGATTCTCCTTTTCTTTGCGGATAGAAAATACTAGCGCCTGTACTATAAGGTACACTGCACCAACCCCTAATAGGAACGCCCAGAATTGAATACTCTTAAGATTAATTGCCGGTAAGAAAAAGTAGAAACCAACACACGCGATGATAAGTGTGATTACAACTCCAATCACATAACTCATTACAGTATTATTCTTTAAATTCTCTTGATGAATCTTCATTCTACTAAACTGATTAAACTGTGGGTTATTTTGTACGTTCATTATTATATCCCCCCTTTTTATTCTACACATGCATTATATCCTGTAATATCTATTTATCATTTTACAAATATTACGAATACTGCGTTCATTTTTAGCGATTTTTACGAAATGTTAATTTTCATCAATGTAATGTTCAATCCAAAGTTGTAGTGAGTGGATTGTTTCTTCCATTTGTTTCAGTTGATTCTGAATTAACTTAAAATCATGGATTTCCTTATCATCGATTTTCCCATCCACTGTCATCTCAATTAAGCGTGCTTTCTTTTCATCTAAAGATTGTAAAGTCGCAAGCATCTCTAACACAATCTGAGATAAGTTCTTCTCTTTCACAACCTTCATCCCACGTTTGATTCCAACCGGACATTCTGTTGCGCAGAATGCACTACATAATTCTTTATTCTTATAAATTTCTGACAGTTTTACAACTTCTTCAGGGCGAATTTCAAGCTTTCCTGTTTCAATCTTTTCTAATCGACTCTCATTGAAGAAACCATCTGATAAATCTGCCACTTTATTTCTTGTTAGTTTCAGCTTCATACGAGCTTCTTGAAACATACTTTTTTCTTTGTTTTCCATTATGAATACCTCTATAACATATTTAAGTATAGATTATGTTTGCCATGCGTTACAATAAGGCAAAACTACCTACTCCTAGTTAATACTAGTAAGTAGGTAGTTTAGTGTTTATTTAGGTGAAGAAATTTCTAATTATTTTACTTCTGAATTTTCTGTAGCGTCTTTACGTAGTAATCCTAGAACTACGGCCGTTGCTAATGAACCAACTAAGATTGCAACAATAAATAGAATACGTCCTGAAACTACTGGTAAAACAATAAATCCACCGTGTGGAACTGGGCATTCTACTTTACCGAATAAAGCAATAATCGCTCCAACAATACCACCAATAATTGTTGCTGGATATACAGATTTCGGATCTTTTAGTGCATAAGGAATTGCACCTTCTGTAATTCCTAAGCATCCCATAATGCCAACTGCCTTCGCATTATCTCTATCTTCTTCATTAAATTTCTTTTTGAAAAGAAGTGTTGCCAAGAAAATTCCAATAGGTGGAACTGCTACTAGTACACGGAAAATACCATTAGGCCAGAATACGCCTTCATTTATCAAAGCTAATGTAAACATAGATACAGTCTTTGTTACTGGACCACCAAAGTCAATCTCAGCAACTGCACCCATCAATATAGCTAATCCAATTGCATTTGTAGTTGATAACCCTGTCATAAATTTTAGTAGTCCATTTACCATAATAGCAATTGGATATCCAATTACAAAATAATAAATTAGACCTAACCCTAAAACGGTTAGTACTGGGATAATAATGATTGGCATCACAGAACGCAGTGACTTTCCAACATTCCATGATTTCATCCACTTAACTACATAACCACTTAAGATACCTAAAATCATTGCACCCAAGAAACCAGTTTTTACATCTGTACCATTAATATTTACAGGGTTATTTGCTAAAAAGCCTAAAATAAATCCTGGGGTTAAGCCTGGCTTGCCAGCCATTGAATATGCAATGTATGCCGAGAAAACTGGAATCATCATTGCCATTCCTGCTTTACCTAAAGTATTTAAAAATTTTAATATATCATTTGCTGGAACAAGCCCTTTAGCTGTTTGTTCTGCTCCTAATAACGATACAGCCAGTATAACACCACCAGCCACAACGATTGGCATCATGAATGATACGCCACTTAGTAATGCCTTCTGTATATCTTTTAATACTTGTTTCATATTATTCCCCTTTCGCTAGTTCTACTGCACGGTCTATTAATCCTGCAGTATTTGAAATTGCCTCGTTTACATCTGTGTTGATAATCTTTTTTCCTTCAAATCTTTCTTCACCTTCAATAACTACACTAACTGCAAGAATAACAACATCAGCCGAAGCTACATCATCCTCTGTT
>CALHUY010000046.1 GCA_938039295.1 uncultured Solobacterium sp. | reverse complement strand
AGTTAATTTTCATCGCAAGAGTTAAAAAGAATGAATTTGAAAGTAGTATCTTTGCGGGTAGTACGAAAGAGGATATACAGGAAATGAATGCCCTGTACCAAGCACTCAAGGAAGTATAGGGTAGGATAAGATAATATAGATGTGCTTGTAACGAAAAAAAGAGTTAAGGATAACCTCAACTCATTTTTTTCTATTTCATTTTTGAAATTGCAATAACGTACTGTGCACTCATGTATAAACATGCAAGCATAGTAACTGCTTCGAATGCAATTACAATCGTTTCACTCTTGATGATAATACCATTTACCAGCAACAAGATACCTAGCATTGCATATAATACAGCAAGTAGAATACAACGACCTTTATTGTTGGTTTCTACAAGTCCTTCGATAAAGGATTTTTTCTTCTTTGGCTTAAAGTTAGGAATCTGTGGTAATGTTGGTAACCAAGATTTAACAAAGCGATATTGCAGTACACCAAATAGGATAATTCCAGCAATAATAGAGATTCTCCAATCATTTGTAAAACTAATTAATAGCATCGCTACTGCAATACCAAGGGCGATACGATTGTGGTAAAGATTGAAGTTCTTCGCATCTTTTTCCTTTAGAATATAACCTGTTTGTGTACGAGAGATATACATGATTGTTTGACCTTTGTCATCAATGTAAATATTTCTTCCTGCAATCGCTCCACGTTTTTGTTGGTTACCATCATCGAAAATAGATGGTCTTTTTTTATTTGAATTTGTAGGCATAGCGTTACCTTTAATGAATCTGCGCAATACCCTTGCAGTATGTTTCTTCAACACTATAGTCATCGTTTAATACGACGATATCTGCATCATATCCTGTGCATAGTTTACCGATATGATCATGCATGTTAAGTAATGTTGCAGGGTTAATTGTTGCGGAGTTGAGTGCTGAATCAAATGGGACACCCGCTTTTTCAACAAGGTTTTTTAGTCCTTCGTTCATGCGCATTGTGGAACCTGCAAGGCTACCACTTTCGATTAAGTGAGCACTACCATCTGGATAGATTTCAATCTCGTGTCCACCGAACATGAATCTAGAACCTGGTTCAAATCCCTTTGCCATTAAGGCATCAGAGATCATGATTGCATGGTCTTTACCTTTTGCATTATAGAAGATATTGAGTGCTTCAGGTGTTGAGTGGTTGCAGTCACAGATGACTTCGCTATACATATCACGAATACGTAGAGCTAAACCAGTTACACCATTTGCACGGTGGTTAAATGGAGACTGTCCATTGAATGTATGTGTGATAGACTTCGCACCATTTGCGACAGCAATCAAACCTTCTTGGAATGTTGCGCCAGAGTGACCGATTGATACTGCAATATTATGTGCGCTACAGTATTTTGTTAATGCGAGTTCAGGATCGTGTTCAGGTGCTAAAGTGATTACTTTGATTAATCCTTCTGCATCCTTTTGGTACTGAATGAATTCTTCGACATGTGGTGGAACGATTGCTTCGGCAGGTTGAGCTCCCTTGTACTTCATGTCAAGGTATGGACCTTCAAAGTGAATACCGATAATATCTGCACCATCTCTACCGGCTACATGGTCACGCTTTACAGCTGCAACATTTTTAACAGCCTTTGTTAAGACAGGGTTTAATTCTGTGATTGTTGTGGATAGGAAACCCGTAACACCTTCATGTGTGATTCCCTTAGCCCATTTCTTAAGTCCTTCAGGTTCTGCATAGTTTGTATCATAGCCATACGCACCATGGCAGTGAATATCAATGAATCCAGGTACAATACGACGATTACCATAATCTACATCTGCAGTACGATCGTCAGCAGCGTAAATCCCTTTAATCTTTCCTTCAGAAATTTCAATGACAGCTGGGATAAAGTCACCGGCTATCCATACACGATTACTTTTAATAAACATATTTTATTCCCTCATGAATTACTTTCTATGTTTATCATAGCACTATTGATTTTATTTATCTCTTTTGACACTTATACTTTTCGATAATGATTTGACATCTTTCAGTTAATTTATTCTAATCATAAATTCTGGTTGCTATAATACAAATTAGATAAGGCAAGTACAAAAGGAGGTAACAATGTCCATATTTAATTATACAAATGAAGAATTAGCATCATTACAAGCAACATTTACAGCTACTGAAATCTATCAACAACCTTTTACTTGGGAAAAGACAATTGAACAAGTACGCTCTCGTGCAGATGAAATCAAAGCATTCATCTCTAAGGTTACTAGCCAAGAAGATTACGATGTAATTTTGACAGGTGCAGGTACAAGTGAATTTGTTGGTAATGCACTCTATTCATATTTAAATCGTCAATTAAACTATAAAGTTAAGAGTTATGCTACAACTGACTTAACAGCTACACCAGAGAATTATGTATCTGCGCACAAGCCAACTTTATTAATCAGTTACGGTCGTTCTGGTGATTCACCAGAATCTGTAGGTGCAATTCAATCTGTAGAAGCAGTGAATGATAACCTATATCATCTATTCATTACATGTAATAAAGATGGCGCCTTAAGCAAGCGTGCAGATGCAGAGGGCGACCGTTGCCTCGCAATCAACTTAACACCAGAAACATTGGATAAGAGTTTTGCGATGACATCAAGCTTTACAAACATGTATCTAGCAACATTACTATGCTTTAGTTTAGAACACTATGACGAGACAGTTGCTGCTGTAAGAGAAGTAATCGCAGCTGCTAAGAAACTTGTTGAAGAAGATTGGTCAACAATCAAGGAATTTGATGAAGCATTCGACTACGGAAGAATTGTTTACTTAGGTACAAATACTCTAAAGGGCATTGCGCAGGAATCCGCATTAAAGATGTTGGAATTAAATGCTGGTAAGATTGTGACAATGTTCGATACACCATTAGGCTTCCGTCATGGTCCAAAGTCCATCATTGATAATACAACATTAACAGTTCTATATCTTTCGGATGGTGAATACCAAAGACAATATGAACTTGATTTATTAAAAGAAATGTCAGGTCAGCGTAAAGACAATCGCATTATGGTTGTATGTAATGCACCATGTGAACTAGCCAAATCTCTTGCAAACTATTATTATTGTTTCGATACACCAGCGAAGGATAATATCTTTATAGGTTTAGATTTTATCGTAGTTGCACAATTGATGGCACTATTTGCATCAATTCGCAATCACTTCACACCGGATAACCCATGTCCAACAGGCGAGGTTAACCGTGTTGTTAAGGGTGTAATCTTATATCCATATTCTAAATAGGAGGAATAGTATGATTGGAATTGTTGTTACAGGACACGGTCATTTTGCAAGTGGCCTTACAAGTTCAGTAGAACTTATTGGTGGTAAACCAGAACATTATCATGCAGTAGACTTCGTTCAAGAAGATTCTACAGATGATCTCGAAAAGAAATTAGAAGCAGCTTTTGCTTCCTTAAAGGATTGCACAGATGGAATCCTCGTATTCACAGACTTAGTTGGTGGTTCTCCATTTAAGGTTTCTGTTGAACTAGCAATGAAGCTACAGGATCAATACAAGATTGTTGTATTATCTGGTTCAAACCTAGGTATGCTTGTAGAGGCAAATCTAACAAGAGGATTCGCAAGTGATATTGATTCCTTAGCTGCTCAGACAATTGAGACAGGTAAGACTCAAGTAATGCGCTTCGAACTTGTTCAGCACGAAGAAGTTGAATCCGAAGACGGTATCTAAAAAGAAAAATCGGTATGGCAGGATATATGCTATATCGATTTTATTTTTGAGATTTAAATTGAATATAATTTGCCAATAAATCAATAAAGATAATAAATGGAATGAGTGGGCTACATACTGTATCTTTTGCGTTTGGAATCTGATAAAACTCCGTAAATGTAGGTTTTTTATCTAGTTTTGCATTTGGTTGACCGATATAAATAGCGTAAGGTTCATGTGTCAGTAGATGAGTAAAGGACACTGAATCAATCGTAGGTTCATCCTGCATAGAGATATAGATGAATAGGTCGTTATGTTGAATAAGATGTGAACGCAATTGTAGGAAGTCTACATTTGGGATGATTGAAATATCATAACCAAGATTGATTAAGCGATATTGAAATGTATTTGCAATTGTTGCTGCAAAACCTTCGCCATAGATGTAAATCTTTTCGGACTGGTCAAGAATCTCCTGCAAGTGATCAAAATCTTGATCGGCAA
>CALHUY010000045.1 GCA_938039295.1 uncultured Solobacterium sp. | reverse complement strand
TGTTCTATTTTTAAATTAAATACAAAAAGAGGGGATAATTGCATTGGAAGGTGAAAAAATAATTTATACAAAGAGATTTCCTAAAATACCTATTAAGGAATTGATGGAGGAATCTTCAGATGAATTTATTGAGAAATTTGATACCGATAATCAGACGGGAACTAAGTTCATAGAAAACCTTATGAAGAATACAACTTATGAACCGGTCGAAATCAGAATGAAGAATAAAGACGTTTTCATTGAAACGGTAAAACGATTATCTCTTGAATATGAGATTGACGCTGACATTGCAGAACATATCAGCAGTATCAATGTGCGCTTATATATTGATATGGCTTTGTACTCAGGCTATGTGAAGTCTCTGTTTACAGAGATCATCACAATGGCGGATGAATTATCGTTTTTGCCTGCTGATGACTGTAAAATACTTCTTACTCTTGTATACTACACATATCAAAGATATGTGAATGGAATACCTAAAAGAGAGTTGAACTAATGTAGGGTGGCTACTCGTTGAGCAGCCATCTTTTTTAATATGCCGGGAGTCCGTATCCGTAGATAACACTACTTCCAACGGTATAGGTTCTTTGACGGCATTGGTCATTGGAATTACCTTCAATTGTATAAACTGTTCCGTTTTCACATCTTCGAACAATACTAACGTGATCTGTTGTACCGTCGTTCTCCCAATCGAAGAAAATGATGTCACCTGCAGATGGCTCGTAACTTCTGTCTGCCCATTGGTTATTGTTTTTGAACCATTGAGAGCCATCAACAATCTTTATTTTTTTTCTTCGCATTGAGGATTTTAATAAGGACATCATCTACGGCATCTGTATAACGTCCTTGTTGTAATAATCTATTCTTTAAATCTATTAGACATCTTATTACGCAATCATATTCGTCTTGTTCAAGATATAGATGATATTTCTTTTCAAACATATACGACACCTCCTTACAGCTTGATTATAAGATAACTTTAATTATTTGGAGAATATGCGATATGGTAGGAACAATGACCGCAATAGCAAATGGTTTAGGGTTCGATATGATTCTAAAAACTTCTTAATACTTGCCTTGCAAATTAGCAAGGATTTTCAAAAATGTCAATTCAATTAGCTGGAAGGGCATTTTTATTAGCAGAAACACGTTTTTCTTGCTAATATTTCTTAGCAGACCATTTGCCTACTTGTTTTGAAAATCTCGATTAAAAATGAACTTGTCTTAGCAGGAATTTCTAACCTTTTTTCAAAATAGTATAGTATCCCTGAAATAAAGAAAACCGAAAACCCGCATAAATACTGGGTTTTCGGTGGATTGTCTGGCGTCGCTAAGAGGATTTGAACCTCCGGCCTACCGCTTAGGAGGCGGTCGCTCTATCCAGCTGAGCTATAGCGACGTATGGAATATATGGGCTTGTATTAACAGTTTAACATTTGCATTTGCCCATTTTGCAAATGCTCCTCCTCATTCTTAGGAGGCAGTCGCTCTATCCAACTGAGCTACGAGGACGTAGGGAATCATGAATGATACATTTTGGAATGCATATTAAGACCACCATATTTAATATTATACTTTTTTTGCATTGTTTGTTATATTTAACTCTTTTCTAGGATTTAAAAATACTTAAGGTAACCATGTTTTTGAATAATTATTCTATTTTCTGAAAATTTATTACAAAGATAATGAAACTAAAATATTGATAAAAACAATATTAATATTCAAAATGTACAATAAAATAAGCAGTTTTGATAAAAAATATAGAAAAATGATATGAAAAATACACTTTCACAATACTTTCACTATTTCACCATATATCTCACACATGGTTTGGGTATATTATAAGTGTCTTAATTGACAGAGAAATTATAAATTTCTTTCCCTCCCAAAAAAATAAAAAGAAATCGAGACCTGTGCCAGCAGGTCTCTTTTTCATGTATTCTTCATTAGTTTGAAAATTAGAAATGGTATAATGTTGAAAAATGCGATTAGAATTCGAACTGGAGGTTTTTATGAAGACAGTTGAAATAAAAGTGGAACAAGGTATTCTGCGAGGGGAAGTTACAGAATCTAAATTGGTATTCAAGGGTGTACCTTATGCGAAACCTCCAATTGGGAATTTACGTTTTAGTTCACCGCAAGCACCTGATCGTTGGTTAGGTGTTAGAGATGCTTTGGAATATAGTAAGATTTGCCCACAACCTAAAGCGGCGAATCCGTTTTATCGGAAAGAGTTTTATAACTATGAGCAGTATCCTTATCCAGAAATGAGTGAGGATTGTTTGTATTTAAATATCTGGGCGCCAAATCGTAAATCGGAACATGGATATCCAGTCGCAATCTGGCTCCATGGTGGTGCTTTTGACCATGGATATGGAAATGAAGTTCCGTTTGATGGAGAAGCGTTTGTGCAGAATGATGTCATTCTAGTGACAATTAATTATCGTGTTGGTGTATTTGGGTTCTTTGCGCATCCGCAACTAAAAGAGGAAGACCCTGCGCATTGTGTGTCCAACTATGGAATTTTAGACCAAGTGTTTGCGATTCGTTGGATTCGTAAGAATATTGAGGCCTTCGGAGGAGATTCTGATAACATTACGCTATTTGGACAAAGTGCTGGTGCGATTAGTGTTCAGACATTGATTTCTAGTCCTACAACACGTGGTATGATTGCCAAGGCAATTATGCAAAGTGGTGCTGGGGTAGATAATCCTATCTTCAAACATAAGACTGTTGAAGAAGCGTATGAAACTGGTGAAGAAATTATGAAGCTTGTGGGTGCGAAAAATATTCAAGCATTGCGTCAAATTCCTGCGCAGAAGTTAGTGGATATCTTACCAAAGCTTTCCAAGCATGATAATCGCTTGCTGTTTGGACCGGTGGTTGATGGCTTTGTGCTCGAAGATACATTGGATGAACTGGCAAAACGTGGTGATGTACAGAATATTCCGTATATTATAGGTGCTAATGGCAATGACTTTGGTTTGGGTGTTGATGAGCCGATGCGTAAGTCTAAGTACTATCAGAGTATGATTGATTTTGCAAATCTAAGAAATGAACATCACGGGAAACCAACATACTTATATTTATTCAATCGTAAATTGCCATCAGATGATGCAGGTGCGTTCCACTCTGCTGAGTTATGGTATATGTTTGGAACGTTGAGTCGTTGTTGGAGAGAGATGGAAGTGCGCGATTATAAGATTAGTGATGAAATGGTTTCCGCTTGGACGAATTTCATGAAGAGTGCTGAACCGGGTAAAGGTTGGAAACCTTATACGGAAGAAAATAGTTTTATTCGTATGTTTCTATAAGAAAAAGAACACAATGAATGTACCGACCCCGAAAGTTAGACCAAGAATCTAACGAATGGAGGTCGGTACAGAAGTGTTCTTTTTAGTTACTCTCTTTTCCTTCTGGATAGAATAGGGATGGAATGCGGTCGGAATCAAATACATTATTGTATTGTAAACAACGATATGTATTGATATCTGGATCATTAATATCATTTACAGATTGGTAGTATTTACCAGCTGCGTCATAACAGCCATATAGACCAATGACAGGATACTTATCTTTTAGTTCATATAAGAATTCCTGGTATGGAGTCATCTGGTAGTTTGCAGTCTTCATGATGAGTGAAGATAGGTAGTTAATACTTAACTTATCAATTGTCTCATCTGGAATATCATAGTTTGCCCAAATGGAGAATGGAGTAATATATTGTGTCATGTCGTTTTCAGGCGTACCTGCATGTGGGAATAGAAGGTTATCACAATCTGCACCTAAGGATGGTTGGTGGTCACCAAACATCACAATCATTGTAGGTTCTTTTACCTTTGAGAAGTATTCAATCAAGTTCTTGTAGTCTTGATCAGAAATCTTCATTAATGAGAAGTAGTTTTCAGCGTGACTATAACCACCACCAATAGAACTGAAATCGACAGTCTTCTTTAAATCATCCTTATCATCATAACCACCATGGTTTTGGTAGGTAATATTGAAGATAAAGTTTTTCTTGTCCTTTTCCTTTTCATAAGTTTCTTCTAGAACTTTGAAATTCTGTGCATCACTTGGATATCCATGGATTGTTTCTAAACCATCAAAAGTTTCTGCGAATACTTTATCTTGGTATTGTAGTTTCTTCCAAGCAGAAGCACGGTTCCAGTTTGTGGATTTACCAAGGTGAATTCCTGTTGTAGTAAAGCCACTCTGGTTAAAGTAGGAAATCATAGAAGGTACGTTTCTGTGCATATACATGTTGAACGGATATACCCCACCTGCAAAGAATGCAGTTGTATTACCTGTTAAGGATTCATATTCACTATTACATGTACCACCACCACGTACATCGACGTAGAGATTTCCACGAATTGTATTTTCTAGAGACAGGTAGTAAGGGATGATGTTATCGGCATAGTTTGTACCACCAATATTCATATCCGCAAAGGATTCATTCATAACCATGATGATATTCGTTGGTTTTGTGACATTTGGATCAACGTTGGCTGCAGCTCTTTCAGCAAGCTGTTTACCAAGTTCTTTGAGTTCCTCTACAGAATAGCCTTCTGGTTTCTTTGGTTGATCAGAGATGTATTGGTTAATAAGACCTGTGAAGCTTAGGGCTGTACCATCTGTTTGGAAGATGGATAATAGGTTCATATCCCATAGATAGTATTGACCAACGCTATTTAAGAAGAGAGCTACAACAATAATCAAAATAGGGTAGGTTGCGTAGTAAATATTTATCTTAGTGTTATCACGAGGTACAGCCCGCATCAATAGATAAATTAAGATGGAGATGATAATAGCGATAACCATGAAGTAACGAATCTGGACATGGTAGTTGGAGATGACATCTGCAGCTGTACCAATTGCGGTTAAATCCCATGGTGCGATTGGACGGTTGCGGAACTGTGTTACGTACATATTTACGATACCGAAGATAACGACAAATAAGTTACTAATTAGAACTGAGATTGGTAATCGACGGAATATTAAGTAGATTACTTTATATAGAACAATATAGATAGCAACGTTATAGAAACGATTCATCAAGTTGATGTAGTAGTAGTTACCAGTACAGATTTCTGACATGAAGAAGCACCAAATAGGAGCTGCTATCAACATCATTTCATTCTCCGGAATGTGCTTTGACCATGAAAGCTTCTTATCAATCAGATACGCAATAATCCAGCTTAGTACTAAGATGGAAAGATATACTGCAACCCAAGCTGTCTTAGGAAGGTATTCTCTTGTATCTAACTGTAGCCAACCTTCAACACCATTTAGCGTTAAGTTGATTGTATTGTCATTTGTATTAATGACCATACCTTGAGAGGCAATGATCTCGTTGGAGATATTTTCAGGTGTATACTCTGCAAGTTTAAATGGTCCAAATGACACATCAATCTTTGAGATAGCGATGTCTGTCTTTACGTTGTTAAAACCTAATCGTAAAGAGTTTGTAACGATAGGAATGTTACTGAGGTGAATTACTTCCCAAGATGGTTGTGCATCTAACCATGTCTTATGAGAGTTATAGTTATAGTTTGCAAAGATTTCTTCGCCACGGTCTGTATTGAAGTTTGAAACAACAACAGTACCTTGGATACCTTTTTTCATGTGTACATCAAAGGAAAGATGTGGCGCATAAAATAGTAAGAACATTGCCGAGATGAGTAGGAACCAAACGGTTCTACGAATATTTAGTTTTTCTTTTAAAAATTTCATCATTTTATCACTTCCCTGAATAATGGTAGCACAAATGAGTAAAGTGCGTTAACTAACATAGGTGAAAATTAAAAAAGTTCAGAATAAAAAAGGGTAATTCTTAAGAATTACCCTAGTGATTAACTGAAATATACGAACTCATCTTGTGGTTTTTGGTAGTTTTGAATGCGGTTTGCGTATAGGACGAGTGTCTTACCGCCATTATCCAATGGGATGGTCTTAAGGTTACCTTGTACTTCATACCAGTTATCCTTTACAAGTTCTTCTACTTTAACGCCTGTAACCGTTAATCCGCATAGACTGGTATCATTTGCACAGCATACCATTGCTTGTCTGCCCATGATAAAGGTCTGATGATAGCCTGGTAATGTCTCGGTGAACTTACCGCGTAGGATGATTTCTTTTCCATCATATTTATCTGGGTTTTCAATCGCATCCATATACCAGATGCCATAATCATCATCTTTGATATCGATGATAGGGGCATTGATATTGAATGGTAGTACACCTTCTTTAAGAGTGACCTGGGCACCGTGTTCGCCTTCGTAGAAAATCTGAGCTTTTTTATTAATAGCTTTGATATTGCCACGCAGCATTGATGCGGAGGTATCTGGTGTACAACGATTACAGATAATTGTATCGCTGTACTTTAACTGCTCATAAATGACAGAACGCATTGCGTTAATATACATTTGGAAAGTTGTCGCATCTACTGTTGTAAGAATCTGTACCAAAGGCCAGAAGTTTGGCATCTGTGACAAGATAAACGGCGTGATTGCGAGGGTTCCATTGTATTCAATAAATACTTGGTTTGGATGATAGATGGTATCTAACTCGCGAATCTTTTCTACGTTTAAATCCTCTGGAGAGTCCATATATTCAACGAATGCTTTGCGCTCTGCGAGGTATTTATCGTTGTATCGAACTTCACCTTGTTCAAAACAAATGATTAACGTACGGCTATTTTCTTCCATAAAGGAAGGGTCGTTGAGTGTGTCTAAGATTAAAGATGTTTTACCGGAATCAAGAAATCCCGTAAAGAGATATACAGGAGTTGCCATTTTACTTCACCGCAAAGATTTCTTTGATGCGAGCAACGTCTACTTTATCCCCAATAACTGTGATTAAACCAGTGTAAGCAGGGGAGCCAATACGGATATCTGCATCTCCTGGAACATAGTCAAAGAATAACCAACTTCCATCATGACTAGGAACAATACCCTTTGCACGGATGATATGTTCATCTAGTTCGGAAAGAGCTAATGCAATATCTTCTACAGAGTATTTATTAACTGTTTCAATACCGATTGATGTGAATACTTCATCCGCATCGTGTCCATGATGGTGGTGATGATGGTGATGTTCATGATCGTGATGATCATGGCCACAACAGCAGCATTCTTCCTCATCGTGTTCTTCTTCCTCGTGGTGGTGATGGCAGCAACATTCTTCATCATCATGATGATGTTCATGGTGGTGCTCTTCATGTTCGGAAGAACCACAGCAACAACAGCATTCTTCTTCCTCATGGTCGTGATGATGGTGTTCATGTTCATGATGGTCATGACCACAGCAACAATCGTCATCATCTTCATCGTGACAACCACATCCACAACATCCACAGTCTTCTTCCTCTTCGAGTTCTGGGAAGCCATCTGTAGAACCTTCCATAGCTTCGATGATTGCTTGACCAGAGAGATCATCCCATGGAGTGGTAATGATTCTTGCGTCATTATTTAATTCACGGATAATTGCGATATCCTTCTGTAATGTTTCTTCATCAACAAGTTGAGTTCTAGATAAGATGATGCAAGCAGCTGTTGTAATCTGATCATCAAAGAACTCCTTAAAGTTTTTGTGATATGTTTCGCAACGCTTTGCGTCTACAACAGTACTGTAACTATTTAGTTCCAAACCTTCTACATCTTTTACGACTGCTAAGATATCGGATAATTTACCAACACCAGAAGGTTCGATGATGATGTGGTCTGGATGATACTTCTCTACTACTTCTTGTAAAGCGGTGCGGAAGTCACCTTGTAAAGTACAGCAGATACATCCACTGTTAATTTCATTGACAACAATACCGGAGTCCTTTAAAAAACCACCGTCAATACCAATTTCGCCAAATTCGTTTTCTACAAGAACAACTTTTTGACCAGCATATACTTCTTTGATTAGCTTTTGAATCAATGTCGTTTTTCCAGCTCCTAAAAAGCCAGAGATAATATTAATCTTTGTCATTTGATTTCCTTCTTTCATTTATTATTATATCCTGTACGTCAAATTCACCAAATAGAATGCCTAATGTGTATCACCATTGAAAATGGAATTCTTTACAATGACATAATCAACATAACGAATTGCGTTTAAATCTTTTCCGCCTGCATAGGAGATGGATGATTGAAGGTCTTGTTGCATTTCGGTTAGTGTATCCATGATAGAACCTCTACATGGTACGAGCATCTTTTTACCTTCCACGTTTTTGTAGGTACCTTTTTGATATTCAGAAGCACTACCGAAGTATTCTTTCATTGCAATACCATCTTGCATAACGGTGTTGCCTGGTGATTCTGTGTGGCCGGCAAATAGTGAGCCAATCATAACCATATTTGCGCCAAAGCGTATAGACTTTGCAATATCACCATTGGAACGTATTCCGCCATCAGCGATGATTGGTTTACGTGCAGCCTTCGCACACCAACGTAAAGCAGCCAACTGCCAACCACCTGTGCCAAAGCCTGTCTTTAGTTTTGTGATACATACTTTTCCAGGACCGATACCAACTTTCGTTGCGTCGGCACCTGCATTTTCAAGTTCACGAACACCTTCTGGTGTACCAACATTACCTGCAATAACAAATGTGTCTGGCAGGTGTTTTTTAATATGTTTAATCATATTGATGACGGCATTGGAATGACCGTGTGCAATATCGATTGTAATGTAGTCTGGAATTAGGTGGTGATTAGCAAGATCAAGAATAAAATGATATTCATTTTCTTTTACACCAACACTGATAGAAGAAATCAATCCTTTTTCGTGCATCATCTTTACAAATGAAAGACGACTTTCAGGAGTAAAGCGATGCATGATGTAGAAATATCCGTTCTCTGCAAGTTTAATTGCTAGAGATTCATCGATAATTGTCTGCATATTTGCTGGAACAACTGGCAACTTAAAGTGATGCTTTCCAAATTGTGTAGTTGTATCGCATTCCAAACGGCTGTTTACAATACACTTATTTGGTATTAGTTGAATGTCTTCATAATCAAAAACTGTAAAATTTTCCATAAAAAAACCCACTTTCTTTAAAATGGGGAAAATTTGGTATCCTCATATACAATATCACGATTCTGGGGGTATATCTTGAAGAATATGAAGAAAGTCCAAGACTATTTTTAATTTAAATTGGAAGTAATATAAAAATTTTCATAAAATAACAAGAAAAGATTTACATAATAAATGAAAGAAAAGAAGATAGTGGTAACTGGTCTGGCTGCAGCAATGAGCTTGGTGATGCTTGCAGGTTGTGGTCATTTGTTTTTTTAGAATAACAACTTATAATTCATATGAGGAAATATGATATTTCGAAAGATTAACTATCAAGAGATTCGATATGAACGTGAACAGTTGAAGATGTTAAGAGATCAACTCTTTTCTTTACGCGGTCAAGAAAAGAAAAATATCCAAGTGATTCATGATCGATGCCAAGATATTATCATGGATAAAGTTGTGGAAGAAGTTCAGCAGATTCCAATCAAGGATCTTGCAAAATCCTTTACAAGACTTCCACTACAAGCACTTGAAGTTAATCACATCACAACGATGTATGACTTATTGAAATATAATCGTAGACAACTAGAAGCCTTAGATGGTATTGGGGAAGAAACAGCAGATAAACTCATGTTGGCGCTACACCGTAGTACAACAGCCATTAAAAATCAGATTCACTATCGCATAGATTTAGAACATCTAACAGATAGAGATAAAGAGATTCTTCAGGAAATTTACTTCTATCTGCATACAAAAGAAAACTATGCAACATTAAATGCAATCTATCAAGAAACAGAACGTGGTATTCAAGAAGCCTATGATAACAGTGGTTTAATTCGAAATTTCTTTGGTTGGATTTTTAGTAGTAGAAAAAAGAAACAGACATTTTTAAAAGCTGTAGAAGATGTAAAGTACTTTAATCAGTCTTCATACGCAGAGGTAATTAAGCAATTTTATGATGATTGTGTTGCGTTAAATCAGGTTCGCTTTGAGGTGATATTACAGGACTATAAGGATAATGCGATTCAATACTATACTGTAATTGAAAAGTTATCTGAAATAGAAGTGAAAGATGATAAAGATGAAGACATTGATGTTTCGCTACTGCAACAGATACAGGCAATACCATTAGTATTAGAATCTTTCCATACAGAGTTACGTCATTATCAAGAGTTTGGAACGAAGTATATCTTGCATCAAAAAAGGGTGCTGCTTGGAGATGAGATGGGACTAGGAAAAACCATTCAAGCAATTGCAGCGATGAATCATCTATATCACAAAGGACATCGTTATTTTCTTGTGATATGTCCAGCTGGGTTATTACTAAACTGGAAGCGTGAAATTGAGAAACTAACGGACATGCAAGCATATATGTTACATGGATCTGGTTTTAGTGATTTTCAAAGTTGGAAGAGTGATGGTGGTATTGCAGTTATTAACTATGAAGGTTTAGATAAGATTATTTTTGATAAAGATTTTCCACTCGATATGGTTGTTGTGGATGAAGCGCACTTCGTTAAAAACAAGGATGCACAACGTACACGCAATACAGTGCGAATGATTGAACAAGCTGAGTATGCACTCTATATGACGGGCACAGCGATTGAAAATAACGTAGATGAAATGTGTTACTTAATTGAATGTTTAAATCCATCCATCGCAAGTGAAGTAAAAGATATGAAATATCTAGCGAAAGCAGATTTATTTCGCAAGAAGATTGCACCAGTATATTTGCGACGTAAGCGTTCTGATGTACTCATGGAACTGCCGGAATTAACGATTCATGACGAGTGGTGCATGATGAATGAAGAGGAGATAGTCTCTTACCGTAAAGCAGTTGAATCTGGAAACTTTATGGCTATGCGTAGAGTATCTTGGGATTCATTAAACTCTACTAAAGCAGAACGGATGACAGAGCTATGTTTACAAGCACTGGGTGAAGGAAGAAAGGTAGTTATATTCTCTTATTTCTTGGAGACGCTATCTTTCGTGACAGATTTACTGTTAGGAAAATCTTTGCCAGTCATTAGTGGAAAATTATCACTGGAGAAACGACAAGAAATTCTAAGACAGTTTGATGAGCCGGTTGCACGGGTGCTGCCAATACAGATTCATACAGGTGGTATTGGTTTAAATATTCAGACGGCAGAGATTGTAATTCTTTGTGAACCTCAGCTGAAACCGTCTGATGAAATGCAGGCAATCTCTCGTGTCTATCGTATGGGACAAATCAATCATGTATTTGTATATAGATTAGTATCTGCAGATACGATAGATGAAGCATTGGTAAAACGACTCCATGAGAAACAAAATATCTTTAATCAATTTGCGGATGAATCTGAAATATCAGATCAATTAGAACAGTTGAAAGAAGATGATGTACAAACGCTAATTCAAAGTGAACGAAAAAAGCTGAATCATTAGAGTAGACAAATAAAACTGATAGTACTATGATAGTCTCCGTAATAAGAACGGTGAACAGGAGGAAACGGGCATGAACAAACAAGTAATGAATCAAATGTGTTGCTGTTGTAATTTAAATGATGTCCGGATGAATGCTGTTTCTGCGTCGGGGCTGCTTTAATTTACCTTTATTGCAGTGATTCGTAAGCACAATAGTTAATAAATCCGGGCATATGAATGCATGCTCGGATTTTTGTTTTTACCGCTCCATATATTACATGAGAGAAAAGAGGAAAATACTATGTCAAATATCAAAAAATCAACAACTGAATTAATTGGTCACACACCATTATTAGAATTTACACACTTTGAAAAGGAACTTGGCTTAAAGGCACGTGTTGTAGCAAAGGTTGAATACTTTAACTTAACCGGTTCAGTCAAGGATAGAATTGCATATCAGATGATTGTAGATGCTGAAGAAGCAGGGTTATTAAAGCCGGGTTCTACAATTATTGAACCTACATCAGGAAATACAGGTATTGGTTTAGCTGCAGTTGGTACAGCGAAGGGTTATCGTGTTATTCTAGTAATGCCAGATACAATGACTGTTGAACGTCGCAAGATGGTTAAAGGTTATGGTGCAGAGGTTGTATTAACAGAAGGTGCTAAGGGTATGAAGGGTGCAATTGCTAAGGCAGAAGAACTTGCGGCAAGCATTGAGAACGCATTTATTCCACAGCAGTTTGAAAATATGTCCAATCGTAAAGCACATTACTTAACAACAGGACCAGAAATCTGGGAAGATACAGATGGTGAGGTTGATATCTTTATTTCCGCTATCGGAACAGGAGGAACAATCTCTGGTACAGGTAAGTATCTCAAGGAAAAGAATCCAAATGTGAAGGTGATTGGTGTTGAACCAGCAACTAGTGCAGTATTATCAGGTGGTGCACCAGGTCCACATAAGATTCAAGGTATCGGTACAGGCTTCATCCCTACAACATTAGATACAGAAATCTATGATGAAGTAATCAAAGTTACAGATGAAGAGGCCTTCACAACAGGTGCTGAAATTGGCAGAAAGGAAGGAATATTAGTTGGTATTTCTTCAGGTTCAGCAGTGCACGCTGCACTTGAAGTAGCGAAGAGAGAAGAGAATGCAGGTAAGTTAATTGTTGTATTATTACCTGACTCAGGAGATCGCTATTTATCAACTGCATTATTCGCAGAATAAAATGGAAAATTACGAAACACTACTCAATGAACTAAATGAAATTGAAGATAAAGATCTTGCATTAAAAATGCGTATACCAGATCGTACAAATATCATTACGATTTTAAAGCAGGTACAAGCAGTGATTTTGCCGGATTATTATCATGCAGGTATGTTAAACCAACAACAGGCTCTAAACTATTTATCAGAAGGTTTACAGAAGGAAATTCAAGCATCTCTACAGTTTAAGGGTGCTGATTGTTCAATCTGTGGAAACTTAAGAGATATGTTTTTAGCAGAGTTACCAGCTATTAAGCGTTCAGTCTTAACAGATATCCAAGCAATTTATGATGGTGATCCAGCAGCTAGAACCAAGTCAGAGGTAGTCATTGCATATCCTGGCTTCTATGCAATCTTTATCTATCGTATTGCACATGTTTTATATAAGTTAGGTGTTCCATATATTCCTCGTCTTATGGCAGAATATGCACATGAAAAGACAGGTATTGATATTAACCCTGGTGCGACAATTGGTGATTACTTCTGTATTGACCATGGGACTGGTGTAGTCATTGGTGAAACAGCAGAGCTTGGTCACCACGTGAAGTTATATCAAGGTGTTACACTTGGTGCAAAGAGTTTCAAAGTAAATGAGAATGGCGAACTTGTGAAGGGTGGAAAGCGTCATCCAAACATTGGTAATAATGTAGTTATCTATGCCAATGCCACAGTTCTTGGTGGTGATACCGTAATTGGTGATGGTTGTGTTATCGGAGCGAGTGTATGGATTACAAAATCTGTAGAAGCCGGCACAACTGTATATTTTAATCCAAATAAATAAGCATAAGGGGTACTCCAAAAGGAGTACCTTTTTGTATAATATGCATATGAATACACAGCTTGCAGAAAAAATACGGAATGCAGAGCATTTAACATTTTCCGATAAAATAAAACTCATAAAAGACTTAAGTATCCCTGGTATCTTAGCAGTCATTACAGAAACTGTAATGGGATTTATTGATACGGCAATGGTTGGTGCACTGGGTGCATTAGCCTCTGCTTCAATTGGCCTTGTGATGTCGAGTACATGGTTATTTGGAGAACTCATTAATAGTGTAGCGATTGGATTCTCTGTACAGGTTGCTCATGCGGTAGGTGCAGGAAAGCTTGAACGTAGTAAAAGAATATTTAAAGGTTCCATTTTAACCTCACTGTTCATTTCATTTCTAATTGCAGGAGTCTGTTATGTGTGGGCACATGTTGCTCCATCATGGTTACAGGCCCAACCAGAGATATGGAAAGATGCGACGAATTATCTTGGGTTATATGCAATCTTCCTTCCAATTCGTCAGCTAAACTACCTTGTAAATAGTATGCTGCAGTGTGCTGGGGATATGAAGACTCCAAGTAAGATGGCTGTGTTCATGTGTATCTTGGATATAATTTTCAATTTCATTTTGATTTTTCCATCTCGAATGATTTCCATCTTTGGTTTAGAGATATGGGTGTATGGAGCTAATTTAGGTGTATTAGGGGCACAACTTGGTACATCACTTGCAGTATGTATTTGCACAGTAATTTCTTTCAAGGTAGCCTTAACAAAATCGAACGAATTACACATCAAGGAAATTGCTGGAAATTGGTTTGCTAGCAAGGATGTTTTATCTTCTGCTTGGAAGATAGGGATGCCTAATGCACTAGCACAAAGTGTTTTATGTATGGGACAAATTGCGTCCACCAAGATTATTGCTCCACTTGGGACAGTTGCGATTGCGGCCCATTCCTTCGGTAATACAGTAGAGTCAATTTGTTATATGCCTGGATATGGTATCGCAGCAGCAGCTACAACATTAATTGGCCAAGCGATTGGTGCTGGCAAGAAAGATATTGCGAAAGACTTTGCTAATATCATTACACTATTGGGTATGGCTATTATGGGTATCCTTGCGATTATATTGTTTTTTACATCTCCGATGATATTTGCAATATTAACGCCAGATGTAGATGTACAACAACTTGGTGTAAACGTAATTCGTGTTGTCATGCTTGCAGAGCCGCTCTTTGCTGCATCTATCGTTATTACAGGTGTATTACGAGGTGCTGGTGATACGGTAGTGCCATTTATTTTAAACCTATTAAGTTTATGGGGTATTCGCATTACGTTAGCCTTCTTCTTAGCGCCAATCATGGGTCTTATGGGTGCTTGGCTTGCAATGACGATTGATATTGCGATAAGAGGTGTATTATATTTAATTCGGTTATATAAGACAAATTGGTTAAGTGGAGTTGGAGGTTAGAAGATATGCAGACAATTATCGTTGTGCCCGTAGTAGCTGTTTTATTGGTTGCACTGATTATATTCTTAGGATGGCCACATAAAATAGATGCGACAAGAAAAAAGATTTATACACCACTTATTTCAAAACGTGTACGTATCTGTGTTATTTCTGATCTACACTCTCAAAGTTTTGGTAAAGATAATGAACGTATTATTCGTATGGTAAATAAACATAAACCTGATTTAATTGTTTTTCCTGGTGATATCTTTACGCCTAGGGGAGATAACGAAAGTATGCTTGCACTCATGCATGCATTGAATGCATATCTGCGAGTATATATTAGTGGAAATCACGATGAGATGTTAAAAGAGAAGTTACATGACTATGTGATTGCGATGCGTTCAGATGGAGTGCATGTTCTTCTTGATGATAGTGAAGTGATGAATATCAATGGTCAATTATTAGAAATGATTGGTCTAACAGATGGTGGCCCTAAGATGGATAAGACAGTAGAGGAGGTGGATTCTCTCTGTATGACATCATATTATCGAATCCTTTTATCGCACCGCCCCCATCATGTAGCGTTTTATGAGCAACTGCCAGTCAATTTAATTATTAGTGGCCATGCACATGGTGGCCAATGGGCAATTCCATTCTTAAGACAAGGATTATATGCACCACAACAGGGACTATTCCCTAGATATACTCATGGTATCAAAAACCTTGATGGAAGACTTTTATACATATCAAGAGGTTTTGCGACTGGAAATAAGTTCTTTGTTCGCTTATATAATAATCCTGAGTTAGGATTTATTGATTTATTACCAATTAACGAAAAACGATGAGCGCTGGCTCATCGTTTTAGTTCTTCTCTTTTGATAGAATACTCTTTTCCAAACGGGAATTTTCTTCGTCTTGGATTTGGTTGTGCCAAATGTAACGACGTGTTACACGGCTGCTTAGTAAACAGATAATTTCATATGGGATTGTATTTAGTTCTTCGGCCATTTTTTCTAGTGAGATGTGTTCGCCAAAGATTTCAACGACTGTTTTAACTGGCACTTCGTGTTCTAAATGAATCATTACTTGATCCATACATACACGTCCTACAATCTCTGCGTATTGACCATCAACATATACTTTTCTGCCTTGATTAGCACGGATAAGGCCATCTGCATATCCGATTGGTAGGGTAGCGATGATTTCATCATCTTTAGCAGTATAAGTAGCACCATATCCAACTGTATCGCCTGCATGCATGTGCTTTACCATAATAATTTCACTCAGAAGTGAAATTGCTGGTTCAAGGGATTTCTCATAAGTGGAAATTCCATACAGTGAAATACCGATACGGCATGCATTGGATATATCTTCTTTAAAGAATGCTGTTGCGTCACTGTTATCACAATGTACCCAAGGGAAGGAGTAAGAGAAAGACTCTACTGCTTCTTTAAATTTAGCAAACTGCAGATTTGTGAGCTCTAAATCACTATCTGCACAACAAAAGTGTGTGAAGATACCTTCCATATTACAGTTAGCAGCTTGAAGTTTGTTGAAAGCTAAATGCAATTCGTCAATTGTGCGAAAGCCAATACGACTCATGCCAGTGTCCATCTTAAGATGGACATGTAAACCTTCACAGTTTTGCTGGATAGCACTATCCACCCATTCATTAGAAAAAGCGGTACAAGAAATACCTTGCTTAATCAAAACAGGAATATCACTAGCTTCTGTAGCTCCAAGGATTAATAATTTGCCCTCATAACCTTCATTACGCAGGACAAGTGCTTCATCCAAAGAAGATACAGCAATCATCTCTGCACCTGCTTCTAATACTGCACGAGCAACGTGAATATCTCCACAACCATATGCATCTGCTTTTAAAACAGCAATCACTTTTTTCTGACAGATATTTTTTAATTTGATTAAGTTACGTTCAATCTTGTCTAGATTGACTTGCATCCATGTTTTTCTATACATATGATACCTCTATAAGATGACGGATTGTGTATATCCAATATATATTCCGATTAAGCGGAACGCCAAACTAAGTATACCTGAAACATCTGCAGATGCCATACTACGTAGCCATGCTACAAAGAATACGCCAACGAAAGAGAAATTACCGCTTAATAAAAGAGAAGCAAATCTAGGAACGGAATATACTGACATCATATCTCCAAGAAAGATTGCAAATGTTGTCATGATGGCACCGACAACCATAAATCTTGTATGAACACCTTTACCAAAATGTTTGATTACAGAAGAAACTCCATATCCTACTGCTACAAACATTACAGAAAATGAAACGTGAATAAATGATGTAATCAATCCATATAATGAGCCAAATAGAATAGCGGCGATAAATCCAGTGATAATCGCAACAAGAAAACGCTGATTATTATCTAAATATCTTGCGTTATAGATCTTCATACGAAACCTCCATAAAACTTCTATTATTGTAGCACATTCACACACCAAACTTCATTGTGGGTTTTATAATCACTAGTATGTAAACCTTTAAAAGAAGACTCATAGAGTTTTTTGAAAAAAATTTAAAAAAAAGGAATTAAAAAGTGTTGACGATAAAAAGTCACCATGCTACTATATTA
>CALHUY010000044.1 GCA_938039295.1 uncultured Solobacterium sp. | reverse complement strand
CGTATCCCCGCTAATGTGAAATAACATACTGTCCTCCCCTTTTTATGTCCTCACTTCATTCAATTATACATGTGATTAATTTCACTTATATTTTATAAAATATCAAAATGTTAGACAATGCTTACCCAATATTTATCTGCTAGGATTTTGACAAATATAAAAAATTGGATAATTTTTTACCCAATTTCTATCTGATATCTTCTGGTGTCGTAATTTTATAGTTAGAATACTTACCTTCAACAACAGCTACTTTTACATCTGAGTACTTTTCTACCAAGGAAGCATCATCCGTACCGATAAAGTGGTCCCCTTTGGCTTTATGCATGCATGCGAGTAATAAATTTGTCTCAAATGCCTGTGGTGTTTGTGCACATTGCAGTGAACTACGTTCATAAGTTTCTACAACATAGCCATCTTTCACATGCTTTACAGTATCCTTGCACGGAACACACAGTAAAGCAGCCTTCTCTGTTTCCATCGTCTTTTTTAACTTCTCTAATGACTCTTGATCTAAGAACGGTCTAGCTCCATCATGCACAAAAACGATATCTGCTAGTACTGCACGCAAGCCATTATAAACACTATCTTGACGTGTTGCACCACCACACGCAAATACAACTCTACCATCTTTTCTTCCATGTACTTTTTCAAAATGTTCTGCACAATCTGTGACCAAAACAATTTGTATACAATCACTATCATTGAGAAATACAGAAAGCGTCTTATCCAAAATGGTTGTTCCATCAGACAGTTTTGCATAAACCTTATTATATCCAAGCTTCATTCTTGTTCCACTACCTGCCGCAACGATTAGAGCACTGTATTGCATAACTTTCTCCCTCTTTTTCATATATTAAAACATAATCAGATGTCATGCGCATTAATAAAATGTATAATAATCAAAAAAAGGAGATAACATGCGCTATAACGGAATTATTTTTGATTTTAACGGCACACTATTCTTTGATACTGATTTACATATTCAAGCATGGGATACCATCGCTATGAGAGTCATTGGAGAACATATGACAAAGGAAACTCTCGTACAGAAGTACTGGGGTTTGGCAAATGTTGATTTAATTCAACGCATGACGAATAATACACTTTCTACAGAAGAATGTGAACGTTTGTCAGTCGAAAAAGAATCCCTTTACCGCCAATATGTCAGAAATAATTCTAGTGCCGCACTAGCTCCGGGTGTCATTGAATTCTTTAACTACCTCAAACAACACAATATTCCCTTTACGATTGCTTCTGCATCAATCAAAGAAAATATAGATTTCTATGTTTCTCATTTCCACTTAGATAAATGGATTGACCCAAGCATGATTGTCTATGATGATGGTACATATAACAATAAATATGAAATGTATATAGAAGCCATGAAGCGTCTTCACGTATCTGAACATGTAATCGTCTTTGAAGATTCTATCAACGGCGTTCTCGCCGCAAAAAAAGCCAACGCACATGTTATTGCGATTACTAGTGATTCTCTTGAAGCACATGATCTTCCATTCTTATCTGCGACAATCAATGATTTCCAAGGGATTGTTGAACTACTTGATACTCTTCCTGAATAATTCACTATAGAAAAAGGTCTCATATGAGACCTCAACCAAATACTGCACCTAATAATCCATAAGATACTAGTGTCATGATTACTGCAGCCATCGCAACTCCAATCAATATTGATAGGGTTGCTTTTTTTAAATCCATTTCAAACAAGGCCGCAATCAAGCATCCAGTCCAAGCACCTGTACCTGGTAATGGGATACCTACAAATAATGCTAATCCCCAGAAACCATACTTATCGATTTTTGGCTTATTCTTAATTGCTTTCTGTTCTAACCACTCCGCAATCTTGGATAAGTGATGTGTTGATAACCAATGGATCAACTTTTTAATACCAAATAAGATAAAAGGAATTGGCAAAATATTACCAATGACACACAAGAATACTGCTTCCCACATAGGGACGCCTAGCATCTTGGCAAGTAATAAACCACCACGTTCTTCAATCAGTGGTAATAAACTAACTAAAAAAATTGATAATTTCGGTGATAAAAACTTTCCAATTGTTCCTGCCCACCAGAGAATAAAACCTTCCATGCAAAAACCTCCGCATATCCTTGCTAACTTTATCATAGACCACTTTTCATCGCAATTCTCACTAATGAAATTCACTTAAATTCGACAAAATTCTTTCTTTAAATCCTGTTTCTTAGAATTCAAAATTATTTTCTAAAAAAATACAAAAATGTGTTGACACTCTGTGTTGTGGTTGATATTATATTAAAGCATTCGATGAAGTTGGGCCTGTAGCTCAGGTGGCTAGAGCGCACCCCTGATAAGGGTGAGGTCGCTGGTTCAAGTCCATTCAGGCCCACCATTTTCGGAAAACTCATCGAATTGATATACATGGGGTTATAGCTCAGCTGGGAGAGCACCTGCTTTGCAAGCAGGGGGTCAGGAGTTCGATCCTCCTTAGCTCCACTTATCAAAAAAATACCGTAGAAATGCGGTATTTTTTATTTACTGAGAAGATATTGAGATTAATAAACTAAAAGCAGATTTCACGTGTGTGTATGAAATCTGCTATATTTTTATTTCTCAGGTTTTGCTAATACAAATAATGCATTACGTTCATAGTCTTCTTTTCCTTCTTCTGCGAAGAAATCATACATAGACCAGTTATAGTAGAAACGTTCTGCACCATATACAAAGTATCCATCTTGATTATGATCTGTTGTATCATATGGATCTGCCATAATCATAACATCATCCTGTGTTGTTTCTGTTCCCATATCATCATAACCAATCACGACTTGCCAGTGTCCACCCCACTCAATCCAACAAACCATTACAGCATTTCCTGCTTGGATTTCTTCCTTGAAACGTGACAGAGGGAATACTTCATGTGGATCTTCACCAACATGATCATAGTTTGATTCAATAGTATATCCACCAACACCCTCAAACATTTCAACTGCTTGTTTTACAGATGTAGGTCCAGGAGTCAAACCATTAGAACGTAGCTTCGCAATATCTTCTTCGCCTAAATTTCCACGTTTACCATAGAAATCCATTACCATTAAGGCAGATGCTACGCCACAACTCCACTCACTAGATTGTTGAATTGTTTTAAACTTTGGCAAAATAGAAAGTGATCCACTACTTGTCATGTTGTAATAATCTAAAGATGTAAAATAAGGACTTCCTTTATGATCTCCCGCACGTTCAACGGAATCTGAACCAGTCTCTGGATCTAGATCTTCATTGTCCTCAATCTTCATTTCATCACTGTAATTACCAGTATTGTTTGTGGCTGTCTCTTTCTCAGATACAGCTTTTGTTGTGCACGCTGTCATAAGCAATGCCAGTAAAACTAAATAAAACTTCTTCATCTTTTCCCTTTCCCGGTCCCCAACAAAAAAGGCAGTATCAACCAATACCACCTGTATGTATCTATTTGTCACACACTTATCTATAAAAGACGCTACAGGCACAGAGTTGATTTGCTCAATATTGCGGGAAATCCCGATTAATCAGGCAGTCCTTCTGCCCTGCTGCATCCACGATGCAGTCCCTGCTTCTTCAACAGGTCTTCGGCATTTGACCCGGCCGTCCGTGTAGCCTCAGCTTATAATAAGCGGTCAAGCGTGACATATTTATCACAGTGATAGTTTACAAAAAGCAACATACAAAAACAAGTACATTTTTTGAAATTTTGTATCATGCACGTAAAAAAGATTCACTACAAAACGGTAGTGAATCTTTTTTATCATTAATTTTATAAAGCAGATTTTACTTGTTCGTAAACGCCTTCACCATCTAGCTTATACTTAGCCATTAGCTTATTAGCATCGCCAGATTCAGCATATGTATCCTGGATACCAATACGATGAATCTTCTTAGGGCACTTATCTGCAGCGATTTCACAGATAAGTCCACCTAATCCACCGATTACGTTATGTTCTTCAGCAGTAAATACCACATCATACTTTGCTAGTAATTCAGCAATCTGTTCTTCATTGCATGGCTTGATAGCACATACATCTACTACAGCTACTTCCTTACCTTCTGCACTTAACTTTTCAGCTGCCTTTAAAGCAGATTGAACCATCAAGCCACAAGCAAAGATAACAGCATCTTTACCTTCACGAACAACGTTAACCTTACTGAAATCAAATACTGTATCTTCTGTATATACATCCTCAACAGATGAACGACCAAGTCGTACATAACATGGTTTATTTGTTGAAGCAACATGTCTAATCACAGCCTTTGTCTGTGCAGCATCACATGGTACATATACTTCCATTCCTGGCACAACACGCATTAATGCGATATCTTCAATTGCTTGGTGAGATACACCATCTTCACCTACAGTAATACCAGCATGTGTTCCACATACCTTAACATTTAAGTGAGGGTATGCAACACTATTGCGAATCTGTTCCCAAGCTCTTCCTGTGCAGAACATAGAGAATGAAGATGCAAAAGGAATAAATCCACTTGTCGCAAAACCAGCTGCATGACCAATCA
Source organism: uncultured Solobacterium sp. (assembly GCA_938039295.1). GTDB lineage: Bacteria > Bacillota_I > Bacilli_A > Erysipelotrichales > Erysipelotrichaceae > Bulleidia. Next base: position 2,789 of record CALHUY010000044.1, on the reverse strand, counting down.
TATCGGATTCTGCAATACCCATATTGAAGAATCTTTCAGGTGCTACCTTTTTCGCATTTGCAGTCTTAGTACTGCCTGAAAGGTCAGCATCTAATACTACAATTTTTTTATTTTCAGCGACTAATTCAGCTAATGCTTCACCGTACGCTTCTCTTGTTGCCTTACCCATGACTACTCTGCCTCCAATTCTGCCATTGCTGCTTCAAATTGCTCTTGGTTAGGAGCCTTTCCATGCCATCCGGCATTGTTCTCCATAAAGGAAACACCCTTGCCCTTAACAGTACGAGCGATAATTGCTGTTGGCTTGCCCTTCACTGTCTTTGCTTCAGCAAATGCAGCTTGTAATTCTTCCATATTATGTCCATCAACACAAATTACATGGAATCCAAATGCCGCAAACTTCTGATCTAATGGTTCAGGTCCAATAACATCAGATGTCTTACCATCAATTTGTAAACCATTTACGTCAATGATTGCACAGAGATTGTCATTCTTATAATGAGCAGCAGCCATTGCAGCTTCCCAAATTTCACCCTCTTCTGTTTCACCATCACCAATTAAACAATAAATACGGTGGTCATTACCAGCTAACTTATTTGCGAGTGCCATTCCATCAGCCACCGCAAAACCTTGACCTAATGAACCAGTAGACATATCTACACCAGTTACATAGTTCATATTTGGATGTCCCTGTAACTTAGAATTCACTAAACGGAATGTCTTTAATTCTTCTTCTGCTAAAATACCCTTTTCAGCTAGTACAGCATATAAGAGTGGTGATACGTGTCCCTTTGATAATACAAAACGGTCACGATCAATTCCACTAGCATTTTCCTTATTGATATCCATTACATCAAAATAAAGCACTGTAAGAATATCTGTAGCACCCAAAGATCCTCCAGGGTGTCCAGATTGTGCAGTATACACTTGTCTTAAAATATTCTTACGAATATTCTTCGCGTGTAATTTTAAATCTTCAATTACCATTATACGGCCTCCTGTTTTTTATTCTGTTTTTATATTAACATGTTCATAATAGTTACAAAAGTTCTTTTCCCTAACATTTACCAAAAGGAAAAGAAAGTATTCATTTATATGGAATATCATTCATAAAATATTCCATTTCTCAATATTTTTTCTATACTATTTCTATGAAGGTGCTTATATGAAAAATAGTTTACTACAAGAAATATCTATCCATGCATTTACGGAATTCAAACTAGGTAGTGCTGAATATCCAGACTCCAATACTGGCTGCACAGTCATCTTAAGTGAACCAGGATATCCTACCGGAATCGATATTCGTGGAGGTGCTCCTGCTTCTAGAGAAAGTGGACTACTCAATCCACTCGCTGCTAATGATGGCGTGCATGCAATTGTACTATCTGGAGGTAGTGCGTTTGGGCTTGATACTGCTAGTGGCGTTATGAAGTTTCTAGCAGAACGCAACATTGGTTTCCCTACCGCTGCGGGAGTTGTACCAATTGTATGTGCTTCCTGCTTGTTTGATTTAAATGGCAATCCAACACAGAAATACCCAGACGCAAACCTAGGCTATCATGCATGCGAAAATGCATATCAGGGAATCTTTGAAGAAGGAAGACATGGAGCTGGTACTGGAGCTACTATCGGAAAGATATATGGCCCTAAACAATCATCTCCTTCTGCCTTAGCAACCTACGCAGTACAACTAGGAGATTTAAAAGTAGGTGCCATTGTTGCAGTTAATGCTGTTGGTAATATCTATGATCCAACAAGCGGAAATACACTTTCTGGTATTCGCGATTTAAAAAATGGTGGATTTATTGATGCGGAAGAAGCTCTTTACACAGCAATACTTGGTCGTGATTTATTCCATCAAAATACAACCATCGGAGCAATCATCACCAATGCCAAACTAGATAAAACAGCACTCACAAAAGTTGCAGGCATGGCACATGATGGATATGCACGTGTTATTAAGCCTGTGCATACAACATTTGATGGAGATTCCATCTATGCAATGAGTTCCTGTAGTGTTAATGCAGATATTAATGTTGTTGGTACAATCGCTGCTTATGTTATGGAACAGGCAATTTTAAAAACTATTGATTTTAGTAAATAATTAGGAGCATATCCATCATGAATGAACGTCTAAAAAAACAAATGGACTTTATCTTAGAAATCGATAAAGAAAAGAATATCTTCCGTCAGACCCATCTATCCAATCATGGAAGAAACGAGAATGACGCAGAACATGCATGGCACATGGCTATCATGACCTATCTTTTAAAAGAACATGCAAATGAAAAGATCGATATAGCCAAAACAATGATAATGTGTTTGATTCATGATATTGTTGAAATTGATGCTGGTGATACCTATGCATATGATACCGAAGGACTAAAAACACAAAAAGCAAGAGAAGACCTTGCCAAAGAAAGAATCTATTCACTTTTACCAAATGATCAAAAAGCAGAATTGATTGCACTCTTTGATGAGTTTGAAGCAAATGAAACTCCAGAAGCACGTTTTGCACATGCAATGGATAACTTCCAGCCTCTCTTACTTAACGATTCAAATGATGGCGGTGACTGGAAGGAACATCAGGTTACTGCTGAAAAGGTATATGGTCGTCAATCAAAAACCAAGCTAGGTTCAGAAGTCATCTATGAAGTGACAGACAAAATCCTTCAAAATCATATTAAAAAAGGTAATCTAAAATAACTTGCAAGCATGTAAAAAGTCTCCTAATTGAAGTGAACCCCAAAAGTTGGACAACAACTTAGGAGGTTCACTTTTATTATGAA
>CALHUY010000043.1 GCA_938039295.1 uncultured Solobacterium sp. | reverse complement strand
TGTGATGAACCAACAACGACATATTAAACAAGTACGTATCTTTACGCGTAGCGTACAACTATCCTGTTATGGGGTGATTGGGTTAATTTTACTTGTTGTTTATCAGATATTGATGTTACCGATGCAGATGTTACAGAACATATAGGAGGTGATTGATGAATAAAAAAGGATTTACATTACTGGAGATGACAATCGTAATCTTAATTATTTCGATTTTATTTCTATTAGTAATACCAAATATCAAAAAGACACTGAATATTGTAAGTGATAAGGGATGTAAGGCTTTAGAGAAGATTGCGGATTCAGCAATTATTCAATATAAATTGGAATATGATAGTTATCCAAGCAGCGTTAATGATTTAATTAACGCAGGTTTATTAACGGAACAACAGATCACCTGTGATGGTGAAAAGAGTCTTGTAATTAGTGATGGACATGCGTATATCGAATAAGGGTTTTAGTTTAATTGAAATGTGTATTGTGTTATTTGTGATATCGGTATTTATGATGTTATTACCTACAAATATACATATTCCTGATACTGAATATTACATGTTTGTAGATGAGTATCTATATTTGCAAAGTACCGCTATGAAACAAGCACAACCTGTATCGTATGACATATATAATGTACGCTTTAATCAAAAGGGAAATGTGAATCAAGCAAAGACAATCTACTTTCAAAATAATCGTTTCATTATCGTAGAACTAGGTGGTGGTAGACTTGCGACTCAATAAAAAGGGATTATTTACTGCAGAAGCATTTGTATGTTTAAGTGTTACTTTGTTATTGGTGACTATGATTACTAGTGTTGTACAGGCCAAATATGCGCAACATACAGTATTTGATAGAACAATACGCAAGATGGAAGAGTCACTCATTGAAAGAATGAATGATGTAGAAGGGTGTTTACAAGCATGTCAAAACGAAAAGGATTCGCCCTCGTTGAAGTCTTAGTTGCCATATTAACGGTCTGTATCTGTATCCCAATTTTGGTAAGTGTAATATCTCTAATGCATACATCCTTAAAAGATAGAACATCTTTACAAGATCAAATAGCATTGATACAACTACGTCGATATTTAGCTGTTGCGTATGATATTGAACTACTACCGTCTTCTTTAACATTTCAAAGACAGCAGGAAGAAATGAGATTGAGTGTTGTGAATCAAAACCTCATCGTACAACCAGGTACACAGATATTTTTGATGGATATTGAAACTGCGTTATTTTACTTAGAAGGAGATAGTGTGATGTTACGGTATGTTAGAAATCAGCAAGAATATGAAGTATACCTGTGTAAACAATAAAGGATTTATCAGTGCTTACTTTCTTGTTATCTTTCTATATGTAATTACAATGATTACAGTACTTACCACCAATCTGAATTATCAAGCAAAGACGTTAGAGAACTTACAGACAATTTATGCTTATGAACAAGAAGAATTAACTGCTATTGCTAGATTAAAAAAAGAACTATGTACGGATATAAATTTGGAAGAAAAGTATCAAATCAAAGATCGATTCATTTATATACAGCTATCAAGTGAGATTTTAATCGTAGAATATGATCCAAATAAAAAAGTCATATTAGATTATGAAGTAATACGATAGATAAACGTTTTTAGAGATTCTTCATAATTAAGAGTGTAATAAGATACTCTTTTTGTTTATAATGAAACTACTGGAGGCGAGTTTCATGGAGAAAGTAAGATTTATTGGCAGTAAAAGAAGAACAAATACTCCTATTAGCTACCGTCAGCGTGTTGTACAGTATCGTCATAGACCGTTGAAACAACATGCAATATATAAAACACAAAAACAGGTATCAAAAGTAGAAGTTGTAATTAACCAATTGATTCCTCAAAAGTTTGTTGAAAATATCAAATTAGATGAAAATCTAGATAAGGCAAAAGTTGCTTTAACTGAAGCAAGTGGAAAACTAAAATCCATCTTAGCTAATGTAGGTAATAAGGTGAAGGAATCTTCCCAGCATGCATGGAAGTTATTACAAACAAAATATGGAACACTAAAAGATGACTTTCAAAAGCGTAAAGAAGAACGTTTAGAAAAACAGAAAGCATTACAGGCTGTAAAAGCTGCAGAAGAGGCAAAGAGAAAAGAAAATACAGCCGAAGAAAAGGCAAAGCCAGTTAAGATGACGCGCAAAGAAAGATTGATTGCGGAGGCAGATAGGGATATTAGTACTGCAAAGACAGATTTATTAACAAGACTATTATTTCCAGCGTATGCGATTGATCGTCTAGCGAAGAATCAAGATGATTTTATGATGTTCATAGGAGTAGTGATTCGCAATACAATCCATTGGATTGCATTTGCGTACTTCTTATCTGCAATCTTTGCAAGTTATATTAATCTTTCACCATTTGGATTTACGAGAATGAATTTTAGCGATACATTCATCATGTCATTAAAGCTAGCATTCTTATTTATTCTATTTGAAGGAATCTATTTGGTAATCAGTGGATTGATTGCGAATATCAAGGTATCTTATAACTATCGTCACCAACTTGCTTCATTAACTTCAATCGCAAGTTTACTTCCAACAGTGTTATATATTCTTGCGATTATCATGTTGTCAAAGTCGATGTTAGTCGGAATTTTATTGGGTGTTCTTGGAATGGTGGCTAGCGTATATCTACGTATTCAGGCATATATCAAATCAGCACCATTTGCGACGAGTGCTCAGATGATTGTACTCATGATTGTGGTTGCAGGATTTATTTGTACTGCATACTTCTACATTCCACTTACAATGCAAAATACAGTAGAGATGTTAAAGACATTACTAAATATCTAAGAAGGAGAAATCCTTCTTTTTTTACTGGTAAGTGTAGACAAACTGGTGTATACTATAGAAGATAAAACTCAGGGCAGGGTGCAATTCCCGACCGGCGGTATACCCCGCGAACCGAATGGTTGAATCGGTGCAATTCCGATGGCGACAGTAAAGTCTGGATGGAAGAGTAAAAGTTTTTTCATCATCAATTTCTACCCGAGGTGTTATCTTAGATAGCCTCTTTTATTTTGAGGCAAGGAGATGAAACCATGTCAGGAAGTAAGAAAGTTTTAACCACCAAATTTATCGCGAATGTAGCGATCCTCAGTGCAGTAGCGTTTGTGCTGATGATGTTTGATTTCCCGCTACTATTTATCGCACCTAGCTTTTATAAGCTAGACTTTAGTGAAGTCAGTGTATTAATTGGAGGATTTGCATTTGGCCCTTGGGCAGCTGTCCTTATCGAAGCAATCAAAATTATCTTGAAGTTATTATTCAAACCTACAGAAACAATGTTTGTAGGTGAACTTGCAAACTTCATCATCGGTATTGCCTTTACAGTATCAGCAGCGATTATCTATCGTAAAGAGAAGTCAAAGAAGAATGCATTACTCGGTATGATTGTAGGTACACTTGTAATGGCAGTTGTAGGAATTCTTGCGAATTACTTTGTATTATTACCATTCTATTCAAATCTATATGGCATGCCTATTGATACATTTGTAAAGATGGGTGCCGCAATCTTCCCATTTATCAAGAGTGTATGGGGCTTACTCTTTATTTGTGTATTACCATTTAACCTAATCAAGGGCTTTATTGTAAGTGTTGTCACTAGATTATTGTATAAGCGTATCTCAAGTTTTTTACATTAATCTGAAATTTCAGTGAAAAGGCGTAGGAATACGCCTTTTTTCGTGTGTAAATGATAAAAATATCTAAGCGGGTAAGTGAAATAAATATGGATATGGTATAATATTTCTGTTTATTGGGAGATGTACATATGGCTGAATTATCACGTATTAAGAAATATAAAGATTTGCGCGAAAGTATTGCGCAGGATTTAGATAGTAACGACGTAACAACAACCAAAGAGTTATCTCGTTTCCAAAAGCGACTAAATCAGATTGATGCAAATAATTTCCACAGAAGTGGAGATTACATAGAGAGTGCTAGTGAAGGCGTTCATCGTCGTGTAAGTGCACCAATTACAAATGTGGAACCTGTTAAACCTGTGATTTCTGAACCAGTCACTTCTTTTGAGCATGAAGAACCAGCACCGACATTAGCAGATTTTGAGGCTGGTGCTTTTACGACTGTAAATGACTTAGCTGGGTATGATAATGATTATCTAGATCAGTATATTCGTGAAGTAAAGCAATATAATATCGAACAGGGTAATTCTTCTTTAGAAAATACATCCATGGACATCTTACGTAAGATTAAGGGTGATACAACTGCAAGTAAGAAGATTCAAGAAGCACGTAAAACACCTGTAAAAAAGCCATATTCAAATAGTACAGGTACAACTGACATTCCATTTATGTCATCAAACAAACAACGTACAACCCAACCAGCTAGACCTGTAGATTCATCAAAACAAGATACTCTATTTGATGTACCATACACAGGTGATAATAATCATTTGAATGATCCAATGAGTCTTACAAAAGAAGACATCATGGCTGAAGTAAAAAATTTAATGAATGAGAAGAGATCAAATCCACAAAATTCTCTTCCTGAAATTCCAGCCTTTACACCACGTGTTAGTCATATGGATTCAAGAGACTATATGAGTCAAAATACAACAAGTTTCCCACCGCTTGATAATACTGCACAGTTTGGTGACGCATTTGGGGATTTAATGAATCCACAAGAGCCACGTAATGAGGCATTAGTAAACCAACAAAATGATAGTGATGATGCGTTTGCGATGTTTCCAAAGAAAACAGAGAACTACGAAAGTACAAATCAACGTCTCTTGAACGAAACAACACAGATGCGTATCCAGTTAGATAACTATGAAGCCAATCTAACAGATGTTAATGAAAAGATGCAGTATACAAACCATGTATTGAATATTGTGGTAGTAGTGCTTATTTTATTGCTGTTAATCTTATTATTACTAGCAATTTATGGCATCGTAATGAATAGTGGTAGGGCATAAGATGAAGATAAATATTGCGATTGATGGACCTGGAGCAGCGGGAAAAAGTACCATTGCCAAATGTCTAGCAAAGAAATTAAATTATGTACATTTAGATACAGGTGCGATGTATCGTAGCACGGCATATAAAGCTTTACAAAATCATATTAGTTTAGAAGATGAAGAAGCTGTATGTAAGATGCTAGAGAATACAAAGATTCAGTTAGCGACGGATGGTTCTATTTTCTTGGATGGAGAAGATGTATCCGATAAGATTCGTACAAATGAGATGAGCTTAGCTGCTAGTCTTGTATCTAAATTAGCAAATGTACGCCGTATGCTTGTAGAGCGCCAACAAGAAATGGCAAAGGAAAAGGGCTTTATCATGGATGGCCGTGATATTGGAACTGTTGTTTTAACCGATGCGGAAGTCAAGATTTATATGACAGCTTCTCCGATGGCCCGTGCAAAGCGTAGATATGATCAGAATATTGCTAAAAATATTCCGACTGGTAGTATTGAAGAAATCGCCAAGGAAATCGCTGAACGTGATTTACAAGATATGACACGTGAAAATTCGCCACTTAAGAAGGCGGATGATGCGATTGAAATTGACACAAGTGATATGTCAATTGAAGAAGTAACAGAACGTATTTATGGTCTTGCTAAGCCTTTTATCGAAAAGGAGGTTTTGTAATGCATAGTGGAGTAATCGCAATTGTTGGTCGTCCTAATGTTGGAAAATCAACAATTTTTAATCGTATTGCGGGTTCTCGTGTTTCCATCGTAGAAGATTATCCAGGTGTTACACGTGACCGTATTTACACAACTGGTGAATGGACTGGTAAGAAATTCCAATTAATTGATACTGGTGGTATTCAGTTAGCTGATCAGCCATATCAGGAAGAGATTCGTGCACAAGTACAAATCGCGATGAATGAAGCAGATGTCATTCTATTTGTAGTAAACGGTAAAATGGGAATGACTGATGATGATTCGTATATCGCAGGTATCTTACAGAAGCAGACAAAGCCAGTTGTACTAGCAGTTAATATGATTGATGATTCAACTCGTATGATGAATATCTATGAGTTCTATAATCTTGGTTTAGGTGATCCAATCGCCGTATCTGGTGTACATGGTATTGGTATTGGTGATGTGCTAGATGAATGTTTACGTTTAATGCCTGAAGAAGACAAAGAAGATAAGCATACAGGCATTCATATCGCAGTTATTGGTGAACCAAACGTTGGTAAATCATCACTTGTAAATGCAATTCTAAAAGAAAAGCGTTCCATCGTTTCTAACGTACAAGGTACGACACGTGATGCGGTTGATACACCATTTGTTTATGAAGGAAAACCATATGTCATCGTAGATACAGCTGGTATTCGTAAGCGTGGTAAAGTATATGAATCAGTTGAAAAATACTCTGTGTTAAGAGCGATGACCGCGATTGAGCGTTGCGATGTAGCATTATTTGTGATTGATGGTGAAGCAGGTATTCGTGAACAAGATAAGCACGTTGCAGGATATGCATGTGAAGCGGGTAAGCCAATTGTGATTGTTGTCAATAAATGGGATGCTGTTGAAAAAGACGATAAGACTATGAATGCGTTTATTGAACGTATTCGCATCGAATTTGCATATCTAAGCTATGCACCTATCGTATTTGTAAGTGCACTAACACATCAAAGAGTAGATACAATTATTCCTGTGGTTGATCAGGTATATGAAAATTCATGCCGACGTATCGCTACAAATATCCTTAATGAGGTGATTACAGATACACAGATTACAACACCTGCACCAGCACGTAATGGTAAGCGTTTCCGTGTTTACTACGGTACACAGGTATCTATTCAACCACCAACATTTGTACTTTCCTGTAATGACCCACGACTGATGCACTTTACGTATGAACGTTTCTTAGAGAACTCCTTACGTCAGGCATTTGATTTTAGTGGTACACCAATTCGTATTGTTGTTAGAAAGAAGGTATCCGAATGAAAATATGTGTTCTAGGAACAGGTAGCTGGGGTACAGCTCT
>CALHUY010000042.1 GCA_938039295.1 uncultured Solobacterium sp. | reverse complement strand
ATAGATAAATAACATTGCAATGGATAAAACCATAAACTTTGGATTTTCTTTGAAGAAAATAAACAATGAACTAGATTTCTTATGTGCCAATGAATTCGTAGTATCTAACGTTGTATGGATGCGATGACGCGTAATATACACGCATAATAAAATGATTAAAAGCGTAATAATAAACAGTGCCGTTGGAATTGATTTCATACCGATTCTTTCAATAAGAATGCCCATCGCGGCAGAAAGAATCGCAAAACACAATGAACCTCCTGCCCGGCATAAGCCAAAGTTAATCTTAGTCTTAGAGGGATCCATTAAAAACTGCACAGAAGTTAAAAATGCAATAACAGCATTCGCTAATGTAATCATCACGACATAGATCAGTGTTAATATAACCGAATGAACACTTATAAAAAACAGTCCAATTGAACATACAAAGATAATCAAAATCGATACTAAAAAAATTGTCATTGCATTAATCTTCTTAGAACGATCTGCTAAATCCGCAAAAAAAGGCTGTAAAATTAGCGCACAGATATTTGCGGAAGCCAGGATATATCCTGCCTCACGATTTGAATATCCACATGATAAAAGATAGGTTACCGAAAAACCAACAACCATGCAGTATGTCATCCAAAATAATGACTGTAATGAAAAGTATTCAATATTTAATTGCTTTGTATAATCCATATTTTCCTAACGTATCTATCATACATGAAGGAGATTAAAAAAGGAACATTCCACATCATTTGGAATGTTCCCAAAAGCATTTTTATTCAGCACCAATAATGAAACTGTATACAGGCTGTTGACCATCTTCAACGTCAATATCTACATTGTAGTTCTGTTCAATGAATTGACGAATTTCTTCGCACTCTTCATCAGTAGCTTCGCAACCCTTGATGAGTGTTACAACTTCTGTATCTTCATCACACATGTTCTTGATTAATTCTTTCGTAACTGTTAACTTGTCCTTCTCATTGAAGATAATATCCTTCTCTAAGATAGCCATGTAGTCACCAGAATTGATTTCTCTACCATCTACTGTTGTATCCTTAACAGCATAAGTAATAGAACCTGTCTTTACTAGTGTGATTGCTTCATTCATTGCCTCTGTATTTGCTTCTACTTCTTCCTCAGGGTTGAAGCTAATGCAAGCACTTAAGCCTTGTGGTACAGACTTTGTTTCGATTACAATAATCTTCTTATCTTCAGTAACTTCAGCAGCTTGTTTTGCAGCCATGATAATGTTTGAGTTATTTGGCAAGATATAGATTGTATCCGCATGAACCTTAGAGATTGCAGTTACGAAATCTTCTGTAGATGGGTTCATTGTTTGACCACCACTTACAACGTAGTTAACACGGTAATCCGTAAATAACTTCTTCAAGCCTTCCCCTGCAGCTACTGCAATTATGCCATAAGCCGCATTCTCAATTGCTGCTTCCTCAGCTTCCATTAAGGATGGTTGTAACTCAGATTGAATATCTTCAATCTGAACCTTAACAAACTTACCATACTTCTGACCGAGCATTAATACTTCGCCAGGTGTCATAGAATGTACACTTAATGTAAATGCATCTTCTTTCACTACTAATTGAATATCATTCGCAATCTGTTCTAATTGCTTGCGAACTCTTTCTTCCTTGAAAGTCTTCTTACCGTTATCACTGAGAGAAATAATATACTCAACACGATATCCAGAAGCCTTTTCATGTACTTCTGTATCTGCAGTATCACCTGCTAGATTCTCTGTAATTGGCTTGCCTTGCAGATAAGACTTGAAACCTTCAAGAATTGTCACATAACCCATTGCACCAGAGTCTACGCAATGTGCTTCCTTTAGTACATCTAACAATTCAGGTGTACGTTGTAGAGATGCGTTTGCTTCATCAACAATATAATTTACAAATTCTTCAATAGATGCTTCAGGATGGTTATTAATATATATTTCACCATATTCCGCACTTTCTCTAACAACTGTTAAGATTGTTCCTTCTGTAGGACGCATAACAGCCTTGTAAGCCATCTTAGAACCGTTCATTAACGCTTCAGAGAATTCCTTGACTGTTAGTTCTTCTTTGTCCTTTGCATATTGTGCAAAGCCACGGAAAATCTGAGATAAGATAACACCTGAATTACCACGTGCACCCATTAATAAACCACGGCTAAAAATCTTAGCAACTGTTGAAAGTGACTCTGATCCACTCTTTGAAACTTCTGAGATACCATTCAAAATAGTCAAAGACATATTTGTACCTGTATCTCCATCTGGTACTGGGAATACATTCATCGCATCAACTGCTTTACGTTGATTGCTAAGATTGTGTGCTCCACTTTCCAGTAAGTTCTTTAAAATTAAACCATTAATCTTTTCCATTTCATTAACCCCATATCCTTATGCTACGACGCGAACGCCCTGAACAAAGACATTCACCTGGGCAACTTCCTGGGAGAGTGACTTTTCAAGCATATACTTAACTTTCTTCTGTGCTTCGGTTACAACTTCTGAAATCTTAACACCGAAACTTACAACGATATATAAATCAATTTCTAAACCAGCTTTACCATTACGAACAACTACACCTTTTGTATAGTTTTCTTTCTTTAATAGTTCAGCCCATCCATCTTTTAAGATTTGTTTGCTGGCCATACCAACAACACCATAAGATTCTGTAATGACTCCACCAGCTAATGAAGCTACTGCTTCTTCTGAAACGGAGATACTACCATAGTTTGTTTTCTTTTCAACTGCCATAAGTTTACTCCTTACTAACGTTATGTATTATATCAAAACGGTTGTTATTATACAAAATATGTAACCTGTATATCGTCTATTTCACAGGATTTTCATGTTATTGCGCAGGTGTAGGTATATTTAATACACCAGCTGTATAGTATCCTGCAGCGTAATTTTCTTGAAACTTGTCATCAATGATTTCAACTCCCTTATCATCAATAGGAATTGCAATCGGACTGCCATTTGCATCGACTGCAACATTTCCTTCTGCATCAGTATAGAAATGTTTTTCAATTGGTAAGCCATTGGAATCCATACGTACATTCCCTTCCGTATCATACCAATATACCGCATTAGATACTGCTGTCGCTGTTTCTGATGGTTTCTTTTGTTCCCATGGACATGCAGCAGTATACGCAACTTGATCTTTACTAGTGCCCCATAAGCATTTTGTTTTATCAGTTGCTTGACTGTAGATTGTAAAGTAATCATTTAGAATCTTTAGATTACTATAGGATGCCACAAAGTAACTACCAATACGCATATGTACAAGTAATGCATGTGCATCATAGCGTAGTGGATATACAGAGATTGTCGAAATCTGTTGCAAGATTGAATCATCAATTTCATTTAATGCATTTGATACTTTCTTTAGTAGTTCTGTATCAGTAAATCCAATGAGTTTTGGAATTGAAGCGATTACCTGACGATTGTTATCATCCAATACAGTACCTTCACCATTTCCAAACCAGATAGTTCCGTTTCCCTCAGATTGATAACCTACTAGTTTCTTTTCTTTTACAGTAATCGTAACTGTATTACCGTTATTTAAACTAACTTTCGCATCTTCAATGAATGGATTTACTTCTAATTTTCTCTCCACTAAAACCGGTACAGTGAAATATAACTTTGAAGATGTATCAACTCCTGCAATTGTTTTAATATAGTCATCACTTAGATAACTACTACCTTGAATAGATACCGCTCTAACCGAAGACATCGGCGATAATAAGTACATCACCACAATAACAATGATTGCCATCACTATAGCTATATTAAATAATGCTGGTTGCCGAGAGCGAAATATTTTTAGATTTGCAGCTAAACGCTTATTTTTAAAAATTCTTTCAACCGCTTCAGGAATCTTATCAAAGTCTGCGTTTAAACGATTTTTCTTTACTTCCAATTGAACTTCTCCACTTCCATCTTGAGATCAATATCGTATTTATTCTTTACTTCTCTTTGAATTTCTTCAATCAAAGTTAGATACTCAAGTGCGGTTGCTTTATGAACATTCAAGATGAAATTACAATGCTTATCACTAACCATCGCACCACCAATCTGCTTACCACGATAGCCAATACCATCGATTAATTGCCATGCATTATGGCCTTCTGGATTTTTAAATACTGAACCACAGCTTGGAAAGTTTAATGGTTGTGAATCCACTCTTCTCTTGCGACGTGAATCCATGAGTTCTTCAATTTCTTCTTGCGGCTTTGGAGTTAAACCGTAACGTACTCCTAGAATCAACCAATGAGGATTCGATTGGAAGATACTATGGCGATAAGAGAAGTCACATTCTGAAACCGGCAACCAAGTCAACTGGTGATCTCTATATACAAGCACTTCTTTTACAACATCCTTCATACTGATGTTATACGCACCTGCGTTCATAAATAAACATCCACCAACAGTACCTGGAATACCACTCGCAAACTCTAAGCCAGAAAGTCCACGTTTCATCGCCGCTGTTGATAGAGCGATGATAGAACATCCTGCTTCTGCTACAAGGTCATTACCATCAAAGTATTGATGATTAAAGAAGCGATCTAAACAAATAACAACCCCTTCAAATTCATCATCAGAACATAGTAAATCACTACCCTTACCAATTACCTTAAATGAGAGTTGATTCTCTTCAATAACGCGGAAGATACCATCAATCGCAACGTATGTTTCTGGGTATACAACGTATTTTGCATTACCACCAATTCTTAGAGTGGTCATTGTGCGTAAAGGCTTATCTGCTTCAGTAACAGCATAAAGGCTTAAACGCTCTAAAATTTTATCCATGTAATACCTCCTCAATCCAGTCAATCATTCGATCTGCAGCATCCACTTTTGCAAGTTTATGCGCGTTTTCTTTTAGCTTATTACATTTCTCTTTATCATGAACAAGCATATTTACAGTTGAGGCTAAAAGCTTTGGACTCAACTCTTTCTCTTCAATCATAATCGCTGCATCTTTATCTACTAGTTCTTTTGCGTTATAAACCTGATGGTTATTAGCAACAAATGGACTAGGAATTAATACTGCAGCTGTAGGTAAAGCACAAATCTCTGAGATGGTAGTAGCTCCTGCTCGTGTTACCGCAAGAATACATCCCTTTAATGCTTGTTTACCATCAATGTATGGTACAAACTTCACATTCTTAGACTCTTTATTTTGAAACTGATACGCATTTGCTTTTCCACTTACAATCATAACCTGAAAGTCTTGATCAAATAGTGGAATTGCTTCATCAATCACTTTTGATACCGATGATGAACCTAAGGAACCCATCATAAATACAACAAACGGAATCTCTGTAGATAATCCAACACTCTTGATGACTTCTGGATTCAATACAGTATCTTTTACAACTGATGCAGATGGATTACCTAAGATACGAACATTTGCTTTCGGCATCTGTTCTTTATTACTTTCATAACAACCAACTACCGCATCCGCAAAGCGACTTAAGAATTTATTTGCCTTTCCAGCAAAACTATTCTGTTCATGCAACATTGTTTTGATGCCAAGATGATTTGCCGCAAGAATCAAAGGTACACTGATATAATTACCAAATCCAATACAGATATCTGGTTTTTCTTTTTTTAATATTTTTTTAGATTCAAAATATGCCTTCATCAAAGATGTTGCATATGTCACTTTTGAAAAGATTGAACCTGCTGTTGTTGTAATATGCAAACCATAAAATTTATA
>CALHUY010000041.1 GCA_938039295.1 uncultured Solobacterium sp. | reverse complement strand
CCCTACTTATTATGACCAAGCGTACTTCGATGAAATCTATCACGTACGTAATGCATGGGAAATCGCAAACGGACAGTACATGTACGCAAATGTTCACCCATTACTTGGAACCAATATTATTGCCCTATCCATTCATTTATTTGGTATGAATCCACTGGCTTGGCGCTTGCCAGGAGCTATCGCTGGTATATTAATGTTACCAGTATTGTATGGAATCTTAAAATTATTATTGAAACGAGACAATCTATCTTTAATAGGCTCATTCTTATTAGCAGCAGATTTCATGCACATAACGACATCTCGCATTGCTACCCTAGAACCATTTAGTATTTTATTCATATTATGTTCATTCTATTGGATGTTAAAGTACTGTATGTCTAGCTTTTATACCCTACCAATGCATAAAGGAATTTTATATCTACTTACATCTGGTATCTTTATGGGTTTATCGATTGCGGCTAAGTGGACTGGATGCTATGCAGCTGTAGGACTAGCAGTGATGTTATTTACAAACTGGATTCAACGCTATCTCGAATATAAGAAGGATAAGCAGGCTCATGCTCAGTTCTTTCAGATACTGCTGAAGACAATGTTATTGTGTGTAGTATTCTTTATCATTCTTCCAATCATAATCTACTGTATTTCTTATATCCCAGATCAGATTTTCCGCAATGAACCATGGTCTATCGCCAATGTTTGGAAACAAGCTCAACAAATGTATTTCTATCACGTTAATCTAAACGCAACACATCCATATCAAAGCACTTGGTTCCAATGGATATTTGATTTACGTCCAATGTGGTATTACGTTGGTAATGTTAAAGATGTATTCCATACAATCTCTTGTTTCTCAAACCCACTACTAACATGGGCAGGTGTTCCAGCAATTCTCTATACAACCTATCGTGCAATATTTAAGAAAGATACAGTGGCTTGGTATATTGTGGTTGGTTATTTTAGTGGTCTATTACCATGGATTATCTATGTTCATCGAATTGTATTTGCTTATCACTTCTATCCAACATCTCTATTTACCATCGTTGCAATTGTTTACTGTATCCATCACCTGCAAGATCGTAAATATCAGATTGTAGTACCAGTATATCTAGCACTCTATTTAGTATTATTTATCTTATTTTTACCAGTAATAACTGGATTTGGTACAACTGTGCAATTCGCTAAATTTCTAGCATGGCTACCAGGATGGTATTTTGGATGAGAAAATATCGTAAGTTATTGCTTGATATCGCAATCATCCTGGCATTTACTGTGTTACTAATGTTTCCATATCTAACAAAGAGTTTTCTAGCAATTGAGCATGATACCTTCTTCCATGTATCACGTATTGAACAATACGCAAGAGCACTTCAACACGGACAGGTGCTTCCCGCTATCTATCCTTATGAAAATGGAGGATTTGGTTATGGAAGCCCACTCTTTTACTCCGATATATTCTTACTAATACCAGCAATTTTACATAACTTGGGACTAGTATTGGTTGATAGCTATAAGCTTACTGTATTTCTTGCAAGTTTCTTTTCTGGAATTACAATGTACATGCTTGCAAGTAAGTTTACTAAGAAGTCATCACTTCGATTACTTGCTGTCGCTGCATATCTCTTCAGCAACTATCACATCACAGATATCTATGTACGTGGTGCACTTGGTGAAGTATTTGCGCTTGTTGGTATTCCACTCATCCTGTCTGGTCTCTTTGAAATCTTTGAATCCAATCAGAAATATTCACTATCTTATCTAATTGGTTTAGTAATTACTGTACTATCACATAATCTAAGTTTCTTATTATGTTTTATACTGGTGGTTATTGTATGTATCATATATCTACCGAAGTGTTCATTTGATAGATATAAGATACTAGTATCTGAAAGTATGCTGGCATGTTTATTCACTGCTTTCTATACCTTCCCGATGATAGAACAACTAAAATCGCAACAGTTTTATCTCAATTACTATGCATCTAGTTCCGCATTAGAAAATCATGCAATGGCATTCTGGCAATTCTTTGCCAACCAAACTGTGTTTGGTTTATCAGGCAATCAATATAATGCAAGTAATGCTATGGTCGTTAACATTGGTTTATTTTTGAGTATTGCACCTATCAGTTATCTCTTTCTAAGTAAGAAAGAGAAACATACATTCCTAACTATCATGTTAGTATTCGGATGGATTTGTATGGTATTACCTGCAAAGATATTCCCTTGGAAGTACATGTCATTTGCTAGAGTATTACAGTTTCCATGGCGATTAAACATGTTGGCATTACCACTATTATGTATTCCTTCTGTAATAGGTATCGAAAAGTTTACACATAAACTAAAGTATTTACCTATCTGCTTAGTATTGTTATTAAGTTTAGAAGGAATCTACCATCTCTATCCTGCAACGAAACGTACATTTATCATGCCACACAATACCACATGGCAAGAAGTAACCGATGGTAAACTCATTGATCCATACTACTCTGCACAGTACATGCGTGTAGAACTTGCCGGAGGCGATTATTTGCCTTATAACTCTCCTGATTTCCGTAGTTATACAAAGACAATTCAAACTCCATCAGGTGAAACAATTACAACTGGTGAATGGATTGACTATGGTAGTTACCGCTTTACAATGACCAATCCACAAACTGTTGTACTACCGATTACGTACTACAAAGGATATATCGTTCGTAATATTGATACAACAGAGATTATTGAGACCTCATTAAGTCAAAATGGTCTTGTTAGTGTTTCTATACCATCTGCTGGTACGTATGTCTGTCTGTACCAAAATACCACCATACGTATGGTATCTATATGGATTTCCATTCTTACATGCATGATAAGTATTGGGTATATTATTTATCGTAAACGAAAAAAGGATATTCTATAATAAATATCCTTTTTTTCGTTTATTTAGATTTGGTACCACTTGATTTCGTTAGCTTCTAAGTGTAATGAGAACGATGTTCCATCTCCACGGTAGATAACAGTATCTTGTGGTTCATATGTGTTGTTTACAACGCAATAGCTTTGTGTAGAAGGATATACATTTACATCAACGTTATAGTTTTCAGAATACCACTTCTTCATGTCTTCTTCGCGATGGCAACTGTAGTAGATTGCACGATAGAGAAGTCTTGCATTTTCGAAACTGAATGGTAAACCATTCATGTATACTGCTCTGCCCTTACCATATTCATTGACTGCGAGCTTCACACTGAGGTCTTCTTGCTTGATAACCTTTGTGCCTGGTAGTGCATAAACGCTATTTACGTTTTCGCCCCAGTCTTCATGTTCTAACTGTTCTGTAATGAAGTGATCATGACATTCCCAGTTGTACTTGTCTGTATGAAGTGTGAAGTCTAGTTCTTTATCAACACCTAATACATCATACAGTGTGAAGAACTTACCATTTCTTGCACAAGCTGTAGGTTCACCAATACCGATGAAACCTCCACCATTGTCTACATAACGACGCAGGATTGTGATAATCTTTTCATCGAATTCTTCACCACCACTAAAGCTTGTGTAACTACTACCGTAGTTCAGTACTACATCAATATCATTTAAGATATCTGGATTTTCACGTAGTTCTTCAAAACTGATGAACTTCACATCAAATGGGAAACCACTAAGTGATTCTAGAACACCTGTATAGGAGTAGATTTGCTTGTAGCGAATTGCGTGATGCACAAGATGCGCACCCCAACGGCGAAGCTCACCATAGCTATTCAATACACCAACCTTGAGTAAGTTATGTGGTGTTTGTTTTCCTACATGTTCATAGAGTTCTCTAAATTCATCGCATACTTCAGAAACATACTCGATAAACTCTGGGAACTGTAATGCAAGTTTCAAGTATCCACCATAACCGATACGATCAACTGGTGATCGTAAGATTGCACGACGTGCTGTTACCCAGTTTACTTTCGCTTCCTGTAATGGATCTCCACCTTCATGGAATGTATCTGGGAAGAAGTATGGTAAGAATCTACCTTCTGTATACTTCACACCCTTGATATCAGAAATTAAGCGTAATGTAGAACCTGAACCAACACTACCTACAACAGCATCTAATCCAATTTCAGAGAAGTACTTACCATATGGTTCTGTACCAATCCAATGGTCTCCTAAGAACATCATCGCTTCCTTACCATAGGAATGACAGATATCTACGAGAACCTTTGCAAGCTTGCATACTTCTCTTTGTTGGAAGTCGATAAAGTCTTTATATTCCTTGGAAGGAACACAGAACTGACTGTTATGGAAGCCTTTATTAATAATAAATTCTGGACGGAACTGATAGCCAACTTCCTTTTCAAACTGTTCCAAAATATATGGTGATACAGATGCACTATATCCATACCAGTCAACGAACTTCTCACGAGCGAACTCATCAAACTGTAATGTGAACTGATGGAAGAATGTTGTAAAGCGTACAACATTTACATCTTCTCGTTCTTTACAGAACTTATGTAACTTCTCAATGACGTGTTTCTGTGTTTCTGGTAAACGTACATCTAATGTCATCTGATGTTCTTCATCTACCCAATCATTTGTTAAGAAGTTATACATGTGAACTGGATCCCACACGATAAATGCTAAGAAGCTGACTGTGTATGCATGATAAGGAATCGCTTCCTCAATGACTACATCACCATTTTCTTCATCAAAATACCAGTTTGAAACAACTGTATCTGTTGTACGATCAATGACTTCCCACCAACGGTGAATATCATTTGTTGGGTTCACTTTGAATTGATCTTTATAGAAATGTTCCATGATTTTGATGCGTAAGCATGTATCTTTTGCAGTAACGAAGTCACTCATCAAATACATCTGTTGCATCTCATCAGGATGTTCTTTTGCCCACGCATTATCTTTGCGTGTTGTGTAATATGTAGCGTATTGCTTAATATCCATCTTTCGTAACGCTTCAGGCATATCTGTGCCATCGCAATCACGAATCGCATCAGCCTTCCACTTCTTGATGATTTCGATTGTATCCTCAATCACATCAATATCGGTTGGGACTGTAACTCTTCCTGTACTCATACTTAATTAATCTCCCTTAAACGATACGGTTTTCTGTCTCTGGATCAAAGAAGTGTACCTTCTCCAAATCCATTGCCAGTCTAAAGGATGCACAATCTGAAAGATCATAGCGTGCATTCACTCTTGCCTGTAACTTCTGTCCTGCTATCTTGCCATGTAGGATAAATTCATTACCTAAAAGCTCACTTACATCAATTGCAAAGTCAAACACAGCACTTGGATATGTTTCATTTACAATTTCTTCTGCGTGTAAATCTTCTGGGCGAATACCCATCACAATTTCTTTACCTTCATATGCTTGCATATCTTTTGTAAACTGCTCTGGTAAAGTAATATGCATATCACCAATCATGAATTTTCCACCTGCATATGTACCCTTTAGGAAGTTTGTGGCTGGAGAACCAATAAATCCTGCTACAAACATGTTTACTGGATTCTGGTAGATTTCCTTTGGTGTGCCAATCTGTTGGATGTATCCATCTTTCATGATGACGATACGGCTAGCCATTGTCATCGCTTCTGTTTGGTCGTGAGTTACGTAGATAGTTGTAGCACCGATATTTTTGTGTAGTCGAATAATTTCACTACGCATCTGTACACGAAGCTTAGCATCTAAGTTAGATAATGGTTCATCCATTAAGAATACTTTCGCATTACGTACGATTGCTCTACCTAACGCTACACGTTGTCTTTGACCACCAGATAAAGCCTTAGGCTTTCTGTCTAAATATTGTTCAATTTCTAATGCTTTTGCGGCTGCACGTACACGACGGTCAATTTCATCTTTATCAGTCTTACGAATCTGTAATCCAAATGCCATATTTTCATAAACTGTCATAAATGGATATAACGCATAAGACTGGAATACCATCGCAATCTCACGATTCTTAGGTGCAACATCGTTTACTAATTTATCATCGATATACAATTCACCATTTGTGATATCTTCCAAACCTGCAATCATACGTAAAGTTGTTGATTTACCACATCCGGAAGGACCAACCAATACGATGAATTCTTTATCTTGAATCTCTAAGTTAAAATCAAATACTGCCTGTACTTTATTATCGTAAATCTTATTGATATGACGTAATGATAAGTTTGCCATATATCGTCCCCCTATTTAAATCTCTTGTTATACAGATGTATAACTAACAAAATACCAATCAGTCCAACTACCTGAATACCAAGATTCACATAGCCAACTTCTCTTTGACCAAAAATTACCATTGCTAGACTGACAACAAATAGAATTGCCATCAAGATTGATTGTGTTGTTCGATTCATATGTCCTCCTAGTCCTTAAGTCCGCCCAAGGTCATACCTTGTGTTAAGCGTCTTTGTACAAGAATGTATAAGATTAGTGTTGGTAACATAACAATCACAAGTCCTGCATACATCGGTCCATAATTAGTCGCTGCTTTCTGTGCAGACATCAGATTCTGTAATCCTACAGGTAGTGTCTTTAGTGCCTTTGTCTGCACAAGTGTTAATGAAATAATATATTCATTCCAGAATGCCAAGAAGTTAAATAGGATAACTGTAATAATACTTGGCTTTGCCATACGGAACATGACTCTTACCATGGTTGTAAAGTAACCACAACCATCGATTTCCGCAGCTTCTTCATATGCCTTTGGTAAGGAACGGAAGTAGCTTGCAAGAAGATATACGGTAAATGGAATTGCTGTAGATGCGTATACAAGCGCAAGAACGAAACGGTTATTCATAAAGAACTGTAGACCGCTCTTTGCGAGTGACTTATCCCAACCATTCAACATTAAGAAGATTGGCACAACGATATAGTTTACGTTAATAAATAAGCCAGCCATGATGAGTGTGTTGAAGAACTTTCTACCTTTGAATTGGAATCTAGCAAGTACATACGCAGCTGGTAATGAAACCACTAGTAATATTGCTAGAGCCATTGCAGTTACAAGTACTGAGTTCAAGATAAAATCACCAACTTGTGCAATTTGGAAGGCATCAATAAAGTTCTGAATATTAAATCCTTGTGGTAATGCCCATGGGTTTCCATAGAACTCAGCATTTGTTTTAATTGATGCTAAGAATACCCAGGATACCGGAATGATAATGGATATCGCTAAAGAAATCAGTGCAACATATATAAAGATTTTGTATAAATCAAAATGTTTTCTCTTCATATTGCCTCCTAAATCTCAATCGAATCACGATGTGTTACGCGATTGATTGCCCATGATAAGGTAAATGAAAGAATAAATACAACTGCACCGATTGCCATACCATAGCCATAACTTGAACGATTATATGCTTGCAAGTACATATAACTGAGCACCGTTTCACTGGCTCCATCAGGACCACCACCGGTCATGACTTGCACAAACAAGAAACTCAGATTAATGGTTGAAATGACGAAGAATGTAAGTGTTGTACGGATATTGTCCCAAATCATCGGAATCGTTACCGAGAAGAATTGTTTTACTTTTCCACTACCCTCTAAAGACGCAGCTTCATACAGGTGCTCTGGTATCGTACTCATACTCGCCATGTACATAACCATGTAATAACCAATCGCCTGCCAAATTAATGCGGCAATTAACGCATATACAACTAGACCAGGATCACCAAGATACTTTGTCGTTCCAGCACTTCCGTTAAATAGTCCTACGAGTGAATTTAACAAACCATTTTCAGATGGATCATAAATCGCACTGAAGATTGCAGAAATAACAACGACAGAAAGGATATTTGGAATATAGAATATGATTCTAAAGAAGTTTTGTCCCTTTATCTTTTCACGAACCAGAATTGACGCAAATAAGATTGCGAAAGCCATCGTTACAATTGTTACTAGCACGATGATTAAGATTGTATTCTGAAGAGCGCGGATAAAACTCATATCTTTAAATAACATCTGGAAATTCTTTAATCCTATGAATGTACGGTTATCACTTAAGCCACCCCATTTAAACATCGACATCATAAATACGTTTATCGTTGGATATAACATAAATAGTGTCAGTAATATCATTGCTGGAGCTAAGCATATTGTGATAAACAGCTTCTTCTCAACACTTTTTTTCATTTCATTACCCCCTTCCTTAAAATAACGACGGCTGTCCACCATCGTTATTTTAATGAATTCTAATACTTAACAGCTAATTGATTATTTGTTTGCTTCGGCAATCTGTTCAACAGCCTTCACTGTTGCGTCATACCATTCATCAACTGTCTTGGAACCATTTACGATTGAGTTTACAGTTGCGTAGAGAACACCTGTATTAGCATCAGCTACACTCACACCTTCAACGATGTTGTCCATAACTTTGAAACCTACTGCATTTGACTTAGCGCCATTGTCATAGATTGTGTAGTATAAAGCATTTTCATCATCCTTACCGATGAACTTAGAAGCATCCTTAGTAGGCATTACAGCACCACCATTTTCATAGAATAACTTTGTAGCTTCATCAGAGTATAAGAATGTAATAAACTTCTTAGCTAATTCTGGGTTCTTAGCTTCTTTAGGAATAAATACCTGTTCTGTAAATGTTGTAGAGTAAGCATCACCTGTAGCAGTTACCTTAGGTAAAGCTGTGAATCCCCATTCAAAACCAGCAGCACGTGGAGCTTCAGCCATTTCACCTGGTAACCATGTTCCATTAGGAACGAATAATGCCTTGTTGTCTAAGATTAATTGTTGGTTCTTCTTGAAGTTATCGCCGTTAGCGTTAGCTACTGTTGTTGGTTCAACATACTGAGCAAGCTTGCCTACGATTTCGAATGCCTTCTTAACTTCTGGCAACTTCCAAGCGTCAACGTCATATGTCATTAACTTCGCATATACTTCTGGTCCTGCTGTTTCATTTAATAAAGCAGAGAAGAATGCATCGAAGTAACCTGTTGTTGGGTATGTGAATAATGAGATACCTTCAGCCTTAGCCTTTTCTCCTAATTCCCACATTTCATCCCAAGTTTTTGGAACACTCCATCCCTTTTCCTTAAATAGGTTAGCGTTATAGAATAATCCACATGGGCTGTAGTTAATAGGTGCTAAGTATAATTTGCCATCAGCGTATGGCTGTGTAGCTAAACCTTCATAGATACCATCGATGAGCTTATCCTTCACCTTTACATCTTCACCATATACTTTTTCATCAAGTACGCTTGTAATGTCTGTTAACATCTTTTCAGCGATCATTGTGTCTGTTAAGCCACCCTTAGATCCAACTGATAAGTAAACTAAGTCAGGATATGTTCCAGCTTGAACTTCACTACGTAATGTATCAGCGATGTTCTTCTCTAAACGAAGGTCAACCTTAACGCCTTCCTTTTCTTCGAAAGCCTTAACAACAGCTTCCCAACCCTTTGTGCCATATCCGCCATCTAGACCAGAAATGTGCAATGTTGTTTCTTCACTTTCCTTCTGTGAAGAAGCAGCTTCTTTTTTACTACAGCCAATAGCACCGACTGCGAGTAAACCAGCTAATGATAATGTCAATAACTTTTTCATATGTTCCTCTTTTCCTCCTAAGAAACTTATTTGATAATTTCAGTTTATTGGTGAAAACGCTTTCAAACAAGAGATATATTGCTAAATATTATCGAAATATTGCTGTGATATATCTATTTCGCAATATTTCATATAATCAATTAAAAATTAAGAATGCAAAAATGCGTTACATGGTATGATTAAAGCGATGATTACAGCTATTTCTCAGAACCAAAACGAAGATCGCTCACTAGGTAAGATCTTGTACGTTACCCATTCCCGTTACGAGGGAGATTGGCATTCAACTCCGCACAGTCATGCATGTGCAGAGCTTTTCTATGTTATCTCTGGTGAAGGCAAATTCTTTGTTGAAGGCAAATACCTCGACATTCAAGCAGATGACCTCATTATTGTGAACTCATATATTGAGCACACTGAGGTTAGTAAAGAGAATTCCCCTCTTGAATATATTGTAGCAGGTATTGAAGGTTTACACTTCCACAGTGATGATAAACGTTTCAATAGTAACTTTAGTATGCATAACTATAAAGCATATAAGAATGATATCCTTTTTTATCTCAAAACATTACTACATGAAATGGAACATCAAGATGAATACTCTCAACACTTAGTAAACTCCCTATTAGAGATTATGCTTATCAACATGGTACGTCGTACCAATACAACACTAAATGTATCACCAGTAAAAAAGACAACGAAAGAATGTATCTTCATCGAAAACTATATCAACGACCACTTTAAAGAAGATATCGACCTAGACAAGCTCAGTGAATTAACATTCTTAAATAAATATTACTTAGTGCATGCATTCAACCAATATAAAGGGATTTCTCCGATGCGTTATTTAATACAACGTCGAATCTCTGAAGCAAAGTTCTTATTAGAGACTACCAGTTATAGTATGAATGATATTTCTACTATCATTGGTTTTTCGAACCAAAACTACTTTACCTTTGCGTTTAAACGTGAGATTGGTTGTTCCCCAAGTACATATCGTAAACAATTCTTAAAAACAAAAAACTAAGAAACATGCATGCAAAAAGCCG
The DNA here is from genome assembly GCA_938039295.1 of uncultured Solobacterium sp. Classification (GTDB taxonomy): domain Bacteria; phylum Bacillota_I; class Bacilli_A; order Erysipelotrichales; family Erysipelotrichaceae; genus Bulleidia. The sequence continues at coordinate 2,222 of CALHUY010000041.1, read as the reverse complement.
AGAATACCCGGCTTTTTTTGTTATGACCGTAAGTCTGCAGATAGCTTTTCTTTGAGTTTTTCGAGAATCGCATCATGAACAGTACGTACTTCTTCATCATTTAGTGTATGATCAGAAGCTTGGTATGTAATACGTAGCGCTACAGATTTCTTACCTGCTTCAATATGTTCTCCTTCGTAAATATCGAATACTTCCGATTTACGAACAAGCTTCTTACCTGTACTATTAATAATCTTTAACATTTCTTCTGCTGTGACTTCTCTATCTACAACTAATGCAATATCACGTGAGATTGATGGATAACGATCAATCGGCACAAACTTCACCTTAGAAGCACTTGTCTCATTTACTACATCCAATGATAGTTCGGCATATGTTACTCGCTTTAAATCATACTTCTTCGCATAGCTTGGATGTAATTCACCAAATAGACCTAATGGTTTACGGTCTAGGAGAATTTCTGCACTGCGATATGGATGGAAATGTTCTACATCCATTGTATTTGGACGTACAGTAATACGTGCATCATTGAAACCACAACGATTTAACCATGTCATTAGGATTCCCTTTAAGGCATAGAAATCACCAGCTTCATTTAACTTGTGGAGTGGATCATTTTGAACATTACCATCTAATACAACTGCAAGTCTTTCTTCTTCCTTATCCTTTGCATACACCTTTGAGATTTCAAATAACAAGTTATCTGTATTTTGGTGCGCTTCATTGTACTGCACACTTGTTAATACAGAGTTTAATAAACTTGCACGAATATACTTACGATTCTCTGACATTGGCATCGCAAGAGGAATCGCTTCACCAAGTGGCAATAACGCTGTTTTCATCTCCTCTTCAGAGATGAGTGTATAAGTAACGATTTCATTGAGACCAAAGGCCTTCAATGTTTCGCGTGTCATACGTCTGAGTTTCTGCTTTGGTGATAATTGACCAACGGTTGTACTCATCACTGGTAATGTAGATTTCAAAGTATCAAAACCAATTAAGCGTACAATTTCTTCATCGATGTCTGCACGACCTTCAATATCAACGCGGTAACTTGGAATATGACATGTAATCTCATCCCCATTTACTTCTGGTTCAAAGTTCAACCATGTCAGTGTTTCTTTCACTTCATCCATTGTAAATGCTGTACCTAATAAGGCATTACAGTGAGAGAGTGTTTCCTTTACCACAACTGGCTTATAACCATCTGTACCATAAATGACTGTCTCTTCAAATCCATCTGCACATGCATACTCTTGTAAGAGTTGTACAGAACGGTCCATAGCCTTTTGTGCTGCTAATGCCTCAATACCCTTTGTAAAGCGCTGTGCTGCCTCAGTAATGAGATTTAAACGAATGGATGAACGACGTACAGAAGTCTTATTGAAATGTGCTGCTTCGATAAAGATACCTTCTGTTGTTTCATCAATCATGGATTCTTCCCCACCCATGATACCGGCAATACCAGTTACTTCACCATTTGTAGTGATGAGGATATCACCCTTTTCTATCGCAAACTCGACACCATCTAACGCAGTCATCTTTAGCTCACGATCATCCACAACTGTAATTTCTCTTGTTGGAAGCTTTGCAAGATTGTAATAGTGTAATGGCTGTCCTGTTTCAAGCATTACAAAGTTAGAAATATCAACAACATTATTGATGGAATTGATACCTGCCGCATGTAAGTATTCCACCATCCACTTTGGAGATGGTCCTACCTTTACATGATTTACAACCTTACCCATGAAGAAATCACACTTATCAGTGTTGCTTGTTACCTTAAAGTTGGATGGTGTTCCAACATTGGATTTACCAGCATAATCAGGCCACTTCACTTCACGGTGTAAAATAGCACCAACTTCTTTTGCCATATTCCACATGCTAGAACAATCTGCACGATTTGGTGTTAATGATACATCTAAAATCGTGTCATCATAGCCTATGTATCCAAGCACATTTGTTTCACCAACAGGTGCATCTTGTGGTAACTCTTCAATTCCGTTAATTTGTTTTTCTGTAAGATATTTATGATCAATTCCTAACTCACGTAGTGAGCAAAGCATACCATTTGACTCAATACCATGAAGTGGCTTTGCCTGAATGGTAATACCAGGTAAAACTGCACCTGGTAAAGCTGCGATTACCTTTAAACCTAATCGGCAGTTGGAAGCACCACATACAATTTGCGTTGTATCGTTTTCACCTGCTCCATAGCGAAC
>CALHUY010000040.1 GCA_938039295.1 uncultured Solobacterium sp. | reverse complement strand
TGGCTTTAAGAATATTTGCGGACGTATTCCTGCATTACTTGAACAGGGCTATACGTATCTATTTGGTTATGAAGAATCTGTAGGTTACGCAGCTAGTGTAGATATCCGTGATAAGGATGGTATCTCTGCTGGTATGTTAGTAGCAGAAGCTGCAGCGTACTATCGCAAGCAAGGTAAGACATTATGGAATGTATTACAAGAACTATATGAAAAGTATGGCTTCTACGCTGAGGATGAACCAAACCTTGTATTAGAAGGTATTGCTGGTGCAGAACGTATTAAGCGTATGATGGTTTCTATTAGAAACAATCTACCAACAGAAGTTGCTGGATATAAAGTGGAGAAGGTAATTGATTACTTACATGGATATGAAGATATTCCTGCATCTAACGTATTGCGTTTCTACTTAGATAACGATAGTTGGTTTGCGGTACGTCCATCTGGTACAGAACCAAAGATTAAGTTCTACTTCTATACAAAGCAAGACTCTCGTGAAGAAGCTCTCGCAGTAAATGCGAAGATTAAGGAAGCAGTATTAGACATCGTAAATGCAATTGAATAAAGATACCTTAGGGTATCTTTTTCTAAGTTATGCTAAAATATTAAAAGGTGATATATATGAAAAAGAAAACAAAACAAGTTGAACGTATTGAAACAATGGAATCAAACATGAATGAAGTAAATGCAGTATTAGAAGAAACAATCAAGGCAACAAAAAAATTAAAGCGCGTTATGAAGAAGTATGATGCGGTTAGCAAATATTATAGTAGCCAAGATTGGTTTGATGATGCACAAGCATATAGTGAAGGAAAACTTCCTGAGGATTTAAACTGTGGTGTTCTATCGGAAGATCTTGCATATAACATGATTGGTGATATGTATTACTATGCATTATCACAATTGGAATTTGTAACAAACTTCTTAAAGAAACACTAAAGTATTTGATAGGAGGATGTTAAAATGAGTAACATGAATAAAAATTCAACACATACAATTTTTCAAGTTGGTCAAAAATATCCTTCTTGCGAAAATGGAATTTGGATTGATTTTAAAGATGATACATTCTTGTTTGTGGTAAAGGATGATATATGGACGACAGAGGAAGTAAGTAGATTAAAGACATCTGATGTGACAGTATCCTTTATTCAGAAAGGGATTATCGATGCATTTATATTAGAGATATTTGATTGCTTGGAAGCTAGCGATTTACCATTCTATGCAAAGGATGGAGATACTGACTTTATTGAGGCAATCAAATCAAAAAATCTATTTGAATTTGAGATTGTCTTTGTAAGTGGTAATGATGAAGTTGTGGCTGTTCGCCATGAAGTATTTAGTAAGGAAGAATCAACTGCATTACATGAAAAACTGCAAAAGAGATTATTGGAAGAAACAGAAGGTGCAATGTTTGAAGCAGCATATGAAAAGTTAACTTCACGCTTTGAACCATTTGAACTGTTAGAGTTTGCTGTATTTACAAACAAGTGTAGTTTACGAAAGAATTGAGGTAGTTATGATTTATATCGGTGTTATTATCGTTACGGTATTAATTGATTTATGCACAAAGATGTGGGCAGCTAGCTTAGGCTTGTTCCATGATATTCCAGTAATAGAAGGTTTCTTTCATATTACATATGTTCAAAATACTGGTATGGCTTGGTCATTACTATCTGGACAGCAGGGATTACTAGCACTCGTTGCGGCAGTAGCGATTGGCCTTATGGGCTGGTATTTATTTGTTAAGAAAACTGATTTTTTAACTGGGATTGCACTTGCGTTGATGATTGGTGGTGCTGCAGGTAATCTTATTGATCGCTTATTATTGAATTATGTAAGAGACTTCTTAAATTTCTATATTTTCGGCTATGATTTCCCAGTGTTTAATGTTGCGGACATGGCTTTATGTATTGGTGTATTTATATTGGTAATCGCAACATGGAAGGAAGAAAAGAATGGCAAAACAAACGTGGATCGTAAGTGAAGATACAAAAGAAAGATTAGATAAGTATTTAAGTTCTAATACAGAACTATCTAGAACACGAGTACAACAACTCGCAGATGATGGCATGATTTTCGTCAATGGGAAAGTCGCAAAGAGTTCATTGAAGGTTGTAAGTGGAGATGAAATCAGTTGTGATGTACCAGATGATCGTCCAGTTGATATTCTTCCTGAGAATATTCCATTAGATATTCTGTATGAAGATTCTGATATTATCGTTATCAATAAACCAAAGGGTATGGTAGTTCATCCGGCTCCTGGAAATTATTCCAATACAATGGTTAACGCACTGTTATATCACTGTAAGGATTTGTCTGGTATTAATGGTGTGATTCGACCAGGTATTGTTCATCGTATCGATAAAGATACGACAGGCTGTATTGTGGCATGCAAGAATGACAAAGCACATGAAGCAATTGCTAAGCAATTGGAGAATAAGACTTGTCATCGTGTCTATAAGACAATTGTTGTTGGAAATATCACACATGATGACGGTTTAGTGGATGCGCCAATTGGACGTGATCCGCGTGATCGTCAACGTATGAAAGTTACGGAAGAAAATAGTCGTGACGCAAGAACACATTTCCATGTGCTAGAACGTTTTAATGTCGCAACTTATTTAGAATGTCGTTTAGAGACAGGTAGAACTCATCAAATTAGAGCACATATGAAATATATCAATCATCCAGTCATGGGTGACGATAAGTATGGTCAACCATGTCCATACATGGATACAGAAGGACAAGTACTTCACGCAAGTGAATTAACGCTTGTACATCCAACAACTGGAGAAACAATGACATTCCACGCGCCACTACCAGAATACTTTGAAAAATTACTAGGAATCTTGCGTAAGAGGGTAGCGTAATGAAACAAAGAAAGACTGTTGCGACAAATGTTATTATCGCAATATGTTTTGGGGTATGGCTGTTTATACAGCTATTTCCAAGCGATAGTACGATTACCAATTCGATATTGATTGGTGCTTTCTATAAGCCTTTTGTTTTAGCAGGTGAGTATTGGCGTTTACTAACAGCTGGGTTTGTTCATATTGATTTGTGGCATTTGGCTATAAACATGATGGCATTATTATCACTGGGTAAAATCTTTGAGCCACTCTTAGGAGTAAGAAGATATTTATTAATTTTAATTCCATCCATTATTGTTGGTTCGTTATTCGTATTAGCTTCACCAGGGAATAGTTTTGTAGTAGGACTTTCTGGTGGTATCTATGGATTGCTTGCGGCGTATATAACGCTAATTCTACGTACAGGTGGTTGGAGAATGCCGCCAGTACGTGCTGCGTTAATGAATATGTTATTTATCAATCTCTTGTTAAACTTCTTACCAAATATCTCTGTACGTGCGCATTTAGGTGGGTTTGTAACTGGGCTAATTATGTATGGCTTTATTACGACTGAGAAAGAAGAGGTATATAAACGCATCAATCATATCGTCGCTCTAGTTGGCTTGGTCGCTGTTCTATGTTTTATTTCATGGCAGAATCGCTCTATCCCAACTCGCTCACGCTATTTAGGAACTGATTATCATGTATTACAGATTTTAAACAATGGTCCATTACGTAAGTATTCATATTTCTTAGCGGAGAGACTGGATACAGTATATGGATTAGATGACGGTCTAGTAAATGTACTAGGAAAGGAATAAGTTATGACATCACAAAAAAACATATTAAGCTGGGACGAGTATTTTATGGGCCTAGCTCACTTATCAGCCTTACGTTCTAAAGATCCAAATACAAAGGTTGGTGCTGCGATTGTTGATGATAATCACCGTGTTGTATCTGTTGGATACAATGGTTTTCCAAAGGGTTGTTCTGATGAAGTTTTCCCATGGGGACGTGATGGCGATACATTAGATTCAAAGTATGCCTTTGTTGTACATGCAGAGTTGAATGCTATCTTAAATTCAAAGTGGCCAGTTGCAGGATGTACGATTTATGTATCCTTATTCCCATGTAATGAATGTGCGAAAGCAATTATACAATCTGGTATTCATCGCATTGTTTATGAATCTGATAAGTATAATGGTGTTGATACAAATATTGCCAGCAAGCGTATGTTAAAAGCTGCTGGTGTTGAGTTGGTACAACTCAAAGATACAATTCATTTAAACGTTGAAAAGATTCCAAATCCCGAATTATAGAAGATTTGGAATCTTCTCTTTCTATTGAAATGAGGTAAGAATGAAGAAATTCATAATCGTTATCTTACTAGTGACTTCAATACTAGTAGGATGTACGACAAAACAAATATCAAAATCAAATAATACACAAGACTTAGTGTTTCAGCCATATACTGATATACAGAAAGACTCAGTTATACCTTTAGGAATCAAAGCAGTTCCTAAGGGATATATAGAGGTCGCAAATCAACAGGGGAAAGTTGTACGGTTTGATTACGTAACAAATACATATGACAGTCAAAATAGGGTCATGAAGAAGTATGCGTATGTATATATACCGTATGGATATGAAACAAGCACAGAACGTTATGATGTTGTTTATGCAATGCATGGTCATACGGGTGATGTGACATCGTTTCCTGGTGAGTTAGATGATTTATCAGATATTAAAAATGAAATTGATCATCTGATTGAAAATAAAGAGATGAAGCCGATGTTAATGGTATTTGCATCGTATTATCACGATAACATCGATATGGATACAGATGATTATGATGCAAGTCTTACGGAAGCTTTTGGGAAAGAATTACAGAATGATTTATTACCCCAATTTGAACATGCTTATCGTACATATGCTAGTTCTACGAGTGAAGAAGATTTAATTGCATCTAGAGACCATCGTATCTTTCTTGGCTTTTCAATGGGTGCAGTAACTACCTGGTATCGTATGATGGATAGTATGAGATACTTTAGATACTATGTACCTTTTAGTGGTTCTTTATATTGGGGTAATCGTACTATGGTGAATCAATATGGACATGATAATCCTAGTTGGACAGCACAGGTATTAGATACAGCGATTACTGCCCAAGGATATACAGCAGAAGACTTCTATGTATTAGCATTAACAGGAACGAAAGATTTTGCATATCGTACAGTAAATATGCAGATTGAAGATATGAAACGACATCCAGATATGTTCTACTATGATAGTGATGAAGTAAATGGAAACTTTACGTTATTGCTAGGGGAGAATGAAGAACATGACTATCATGCGAAACGACTGTATATCTTTAATGCTCTGCCGATGATTAGTCAGATGATTGCAAAGAGAGATTTATATAGTTGCATAAATACTTATTGACGTAGAGGGTTTCCTATTGTATCCTAATCTACAGAAAAAAAGCAGGCTTTAATATAGTACGAGATACTATGAAGGCGATGATAGATTACACTCTAGTAGTTTTTTAGAGGAACTTGTAATAGATTACTTACAACCTTTGTGTATTTTGTACAAAGGTTGTTTTTTTATGAATATACCAGGAGGAGAATCAAAATGAGTAAAGAAGTAATCATCGCATGTGACTTTAACAGCCAGGAAAAAACATTAGAATTTTTACAACAATTTAAAGAGGAAAAACCATACGTAAAAATTGGTATGGAAGTATTCTACGGAAATGGTCCTGAAATTGTAAGACAGATTAAAAATCTAGGACACAAAATCTTCCTTGATTTAAAATTACACGATATTCCAAATACGGTTTATCATGCGATGAGTATGCTTGCACAGTTGGATGTTGACATGGTTAATGTACATGCGGCAGGTACAATCGAAATGATGAAGGCTGCGCGTAAGGCGTTAGATGATCATGGAAGTAAGGCAATCTTACTTGCAGTTACACAATTAACAAGTACAACGGAAGAAGTTATGCATGAAGAACTACTCATTCCAAACTCTATGCAGGAAACTGTTGCTCAATATGCATTAAATGCGAAGAATGCAGGTTGTGATGGTGTAGTATGTTCACCATTAGAGGTAGAAATTGTAAAGAAGGTATGTGGTGAAGACTTCCAAACAGTGACTCCAGGTATCCGCTTTGCGACTGATAGTAAGGGAGACCAAAAGCGTGTTACTACACCTGCAATTGCTCATCAACTCGGTTCTGACTATATCGTTGTAGGAAGATCTATTACAAGAGCAGAAAATCCAGTAGAAGCGTATCGTCTAGCCACAAAACAATTCCAGACAGGAGAAGAATAAGATGAAAAAACTCATTGCAAAAGACCTACTAGACATCCAAGCAGTATTCTTAAAACCACAAGATCCATTCACATGGGCAAGTGGTATCAAATCTCCAATTTATTGTGATAATCGTCTCACTCTTTCTTACCCAAAGGTTCGTGAGGATGTAGAAAACGCATTAGCGGAAATCATTCGTAAAGAATACCCAACTTGCAATATGGTGATGGGTACAAGTACAGCAGGTATTGCGCATGCGGCTATTGTTGCGACAATACTTGGTTTACCAATGGGATATGTACGTACATCCTCAAAGGATCATGGACGTCAAAACCAAATTGAAGGAAAACTGATTGATCATGCGAAAATTGTTGTTATCGAAGATTTAATTTCAACTGCTGGTTCTGCTGTAGAAGTAGTAGAAGTACTACGTAAAGAAGGGGCTGAAGTTCTTGGTATCGCGTCTATCTTTACATATGGAATGCGTAAAGCAACAGACCGTTTAGCAGAACATAATGTACGTAACGTTTCAGCATCTGATTACGATACATTGTTATCAGTCGCTGTAGAAGAAAACTATATCAAAGAAAGTGATGTAGAAGCACTTCTTCACTTCAGAAATAATCCAAGCGATGAAAGTTGGATGACAAAATAAACCTAGATATATTT
>CALHUY010000039.1 GCA_938039295.1 uncultured Solobacterium sp. | reverse complement strand
TCCAAGCTAATTTTTATTTATATATATAATATTGTTAGAAAAAGACCCTGTATTTAGGGTCTTTGGGCTATGTATTTCTGTATGATTTACCGATTCCAATCCACATTTACAAGAAACATATCACGAATTTCATCATAGTTACTTACTTGTTTTACGTCATATAGAGAGACACCACGATGCTCATAACAATACCAAATCGGTAACATACCGGCTCTCACAGCACCTACGATATCTGTCGCAAATGTATCTCCAATAAAGGCAATCTCTTCGCATTTTAGTCCTAGATCATCGGCAGCTTTCTGATAAATTGACACATCTGGCTTATGTACACCAAATGCTCCACTGATAACAACCGTATCAAAATACTTGCGCATATCTAGAGAATCAATCTTTATAGCCTGTAAATTCTCGTTGCCGTTAGTAATAATTCCAATTTTATACTTCTCTTTTAATTCTCCAAGCACTTCATAGGAGTGTGGCATCTCAACCTGGAATTCATGAAATGTTGCGTACCATTTATCTTTCCATGTCTCTACATCTAAATCTGGTACATAATGTTTTTTCAACATTTCTAGTACATGAGTTTTGTTGATTGTTCCGTATTCATCCCATAACATACATTGTTGCACAATTCTTTCAAATTCGATGTCATGTACATCCATTTCCGGTAACATCTCATGTATCATCCAACGATACATGAAATACGCCGATTCAACTCGATTACTAAGCGTCCCATCAAAATCGAATAATATTCCCTTAATCATCTTATTTCCCTTTCAACTGGATTTGAAGAATCGTAATATCGTCTGTTGTTAAATGGCGATATTTCTGAATATATTTTTCAAATACAGAACCATTTATATCAATACCATTCATTAAAATAGATTTATCCTGCAATACTGCAGACATTCCATCACTATAAAGATAGATATTTTCTATGTCTTCTCTAGCAAGTCTTCCCTGCTTACCATGCATACACCCAGCACCATCCAGAGATCCTATCCAATATCCTTCTGGATGATTTTTATCATTCAATAGCATTCTCGTTTCACGATACAACGCAGCTTTATCTGACACATATTTCTGATTTCTCTTGTTGATTCTATCAAAAGATTCATCACGATATACTTTACCATGCATGTATATCTCACAATCACCTAACCCATACCATTCAATATCCATATCATTCACTCTAACAATTGTAATTGCAAAAGTAGGTAATTTGTATTTCTCGATTAGATCATAATCGGAAATTGTATGACGATATTCTGATTCAACATCTTTGCATGCATGATATAACACATCTATTAAGGATTGCGTATCGTCAACATGTCTTTTTAGTGCATCCGATATCTTCTGCATTGTTTTTTGTACATCATTTCCACCGAGTAAATCATCACCAAACAGTGGTGTTGCACCATCAATAACCCACATCGTATTTTCTTGCCAACCGTAAATATCTTGGTTAACATGCTTTGTACCTTCCTGTGTAAATACTTTTATCATAGTCTCTCCAATATCAGAACTAGTTCATTTGTATTTTTGTACTGATATATCTATTATATCCTCTAAAAATGCAAATTCATTAACAATTAATTCATATACCCTGCTGTATAATTTTATTAGGAGGATTTTATCATGAGAGAACATCCATTAAAACATATTGTTCGTTTGCAAAAACAAGGCAAAGCTGTTGGTATCTATTCTGCTTGTACTGCAAATGAATTGGTATTACGTGCGTGTATGCAACGTGCTAAAGAAACAAACTCTGTACTTCTAATTGAAGCTACTGCCAATCAAGTTGATCAGTATGGTGGCTATACAGGCATGAAACCAAAAGATTTCATGAAGTTTGTTGAAGAACTAGCAGAAATCGAGGGTCTTTCTATGGACCGCATCATTTTAGGTGGAGATCACCTAGGTCCACTAACATTTGTACAATATGAAGAAGAAAAGGCAATGCAAGAAGCCTCTGAGCTAATTCGTCAGTTTGTGCTTGCTGGCTTTACAAAAATTCATATCGATACATCAATGAAAGTTGCAAGTGATGATCCAAACATTCGCTTAAGCGATGAAATTATTGCTAGACGTGGTGCTGAGCTTGCCGTTGTTGCAGAAGAAGCATACCAACAACTACTGAAGGATAATCCAGAGGCATTACACCCTGTTTACATCGTAGGTTCTGAAGTACCTATTCCAGGTGGTTCACAAGATGCCGTAGAAACTGGTCTACAAGTAACGAAAGTTTCTGACTTTAAGCAGACTGTAGCAGCATTTGAGAAAGCATTCCACGATCATCAGCTGGATGAAGCTTGGAAACATGTTATCGGTGTTGTCGTACAACCAGGTGTTGAAGAAAAGGATGCTGGCTGCACACCATACGACCGCTCTAAAGCAGTTGATTTAATGGCATCAATCAAAGAATATAATAATCTTGTTTTTGAAGGTCATTCTACTGACTACCAAACAAAAATCAGTCTTCGTGAGCTTGTAGAAGATGGCGTTGGCATCTTAAAGGTTGGTCCTGGCCTTACATATATGATGCGTGAAGCCTTATTTGCATTAGCATATGCTGAAAAGGAACTATTGAAAGAACATCCAGAAAAGCAAAGTCACTTCATGGAAGTACTTGATGAAGCGATGGTCAATAATCCAAAATACTTTATAAAGCATTATCATGGCACTCCTGAAGAGATTGCATATAAGCGCAAATTCTCCTTCAGTGATCGCTCACGTTACTATATGCCTGTCGCAGAAGTCGTTGCAGCACAAAAAGTATTATTCGATAACTTTAAGGATGGTGTACCTCTTGGTTTATTAAGCCAATTCATGCCTATCGCATATACGAAGGTTCGTGAAGGCAAATTACATAATGATCCAGTATCTCTAGTTAAAGACCGTGTTATTTATACTGTGGATGAGTATATGTACGGTTCTCATCAAGAGGAAATTACATTTTAATGAAGCTTAGGTATGCCCTAAGCTTTTTATAATAATAAAACTGTGCATCTCTTGAACCTATTTATCAAGAGATTACACAGTTTATTTTTTATGAAACAATTTTAACAGTAATTACGCCTGCATCATCTTTAGAGATTGCATTATAGTAATATCCTCCAGAGAAATATTCTCTAAAGATATTTCTAATATAACGTTCATTCTTTAGCAATTGTTCAACTGCATAGTAGAAAGATTCTTGATTGCCAATCTGGAATGAAATCTCTTGATATGGATTTTCATATAACTTCTGTAGTACATAGTCTCTGATTGCATAGTAGTCATATGTTTCAAAATAAGCTCCATTTTGAACATAGTAAGATAATGAATTATCTGTACATTGAGGGAATGTAAATGCGTCAATCTTGTCATATGGCCCTACTGGAACTTGACCATTTAGAGAAATATGAGTACGGAATAACAGTTCATCTGTCACCATAAAGTAGTAGTAAACTAGTTTTTGACTTCCATCATCAGTGGTAGGGTCTCCCCAAGTAACATCAACCCAATAATACTGACCATTCAATTCAACTAGATTCCATGTATGTGATTCATTTGTTTGTCCACGAACTGTTGTACACTTTAGCCCAGCCTTATTACATAAATACTGGATGGCTCTTGCATATCCTGCACAGATACTCTTCTTTAAGAGGAATACACCTGTGTAGTCTTGATCACATTCATTTTCTTGGTATTCCGTCCAGTTGATAATCCACTCATAGAAATATTTCAGTTTATTGTAGTCACTTTCATTTGCGACAGCTGCCACAACATTATTTGCAATCGCATCAACCTGTGCCCACTTGGACTCTAAATCTTCTGGAACAGGAAATTCAAGCTCAACTACCTTTTTATTAGCATCTATGCGATAACGATAATTCCACATCCAATAGGATTCTGGAAAGTCATACATAAATGCATATATCGCTGGTGAAAGATCTTCCAATTTCACTGGCTTCTTCAACTCATAAAGTGAAGTAGGCTTCTTCATGAAATCATATAGTTCTTCGTAAATCACCTTCTGAACAGATGTTAACTGTTCGTAATAAAACAAATATAAGGATTGTAATTCCTTCTTGCTATTATCCACAAGCTCAAAACCCTTCTTGGTCTGGTTTTTATTGCTGTTGTTACCTGAATTTTTTACTGTGAAGCCATCTTTTGTTGTCTGATCTTTTGTAGTCGTATTAGTTTCTTTATAATCATAATTGTACAAATAATCTGGTTGCTTTTGAGTATCCTCTGCTACGAAATCTAGTACCGTACAGCCAGATAAACAAAACACTAATAGTATAGAAATAAACTTTTTCATAATTCTCCTTGCTTAAGCGAAATACATTTTACACTCATTGTGATTAGTATACTTGAATACCTATAATTCCCGTATCACCCCAATAGTAATAATAGTATCTAAATCCATATCCAAAATATTCTTGTAGAATACCTGTCATGTATAGATAGTTGTCTGAGAACAAATAATCTAATGCTTGTTGGTAAGAAGCTTGATCACCAATTTGGAACTCAAAATATTGGTATGGATTCTCATTTAACTTCTGTAACACATAATTTCTAATTCCGTAATAATCGTATGTTGGGAAATATGATCCTGTCTGGACATAGTAAGATAGTGAGTTATCTGTGCATTGTGGGAATTTAAATACATCGATTGAATCGTAGCTATTTAAAAATACTGTACCATCAAGTGTATAATGTGTGCGGAATAATACTTCATCCGTTATCATAAAGTAATGGTAGTTTAATGTTTGTGTGCCATCATCATATAATGGATCTCCCCAAGTTACATCAACCCAATAATGTTTACCATTTAACTCTACTAAATTCCATGCATGTGGTTCGTCAGTATCTCCAGGAACATATGTACATTTGATACCAGCTTTCTTACATAAATACTGGAACGTTCTAGAATATCCAGCGCATACACTCTGCTTTAAGAGGAATACACTTGTAAAGTCTTGATCGCACTCATTTTTTTGATATATCGTCCAGTTGATAATCCACTCATAGAAATATTTTAGTTTATTGTAGTCACTTTCATTTGCGACGGCTGCTACAACATTATTTGCAATAGCATCTACTTGTGCCATTTTTGTTTCCAGATCTTCTGGTATAGAAATAGTTATACTTGTTACTCTTTTTTGACTATCTGAGTAATAGCGATAACCTTCCAGCCAGTATGCTTCTGGGAAATCATATCTAAACGCAGTCATTGCCGTAAAGAAATCTTCAGTTTTTGCAGGCTTTTTTAGATAGTACATTGAAGTAGGCTTCTGAAGGAAAGCATACAAGTCTTCATAAACTGCCTTCTGAGTAGATGATAACTGATCATAATAGAATAAGTATAAGGATTTTAATTGCTTATTTCCCTTTTCAGCAAGTTGAAATCCATTTTTTGTTTGGTTATTATCTGTTTCATTCTTATTCTTTGATTCATTTGAATTTTTTACAGTAAAACCATTTTTTGTTTGATTCTGGTTCTCTTCAGTAGTATTTATTTCCTTATTCTTGTAGTTATAGTTATACTCATTATTATATGTATCATTTGTTTGATATTCATTATTTGCATCTATGAAGTCCAATACTGTACAACCAGATAAACATAATGCCAACAGTATAGATATAATCTTTTTCATCATTCCACCTACCTTCATAACTGAAACTGACCAACGTTCAGTTATATTTATATAATACCATATCTTAAAATTTATTTTTTAAGATATGTTTAATTTTCATTGATAAACCTGTATGCCAATCACACCTACTGCATCTAGCTGATAATAATTACATTTATAGTTAGAACCAAAGTAGTCCTTTAAAATACTATAAATTTGATTAGATTCTTGCGTAAATAATAGCTGTAAAGCCTGTTTATAAGATTTTATATCCCCAATCTGAAATTCAATATATTGATATGGATCTTCGTTTATTTTCTTTAAAATATATTTTTTGATGGCATCATAGTCATATGTCTCAAAATACGCTCCGTTTTGAACATAGTAGGATAAAGAGTTATCTGTGCATTTCGGAAACTTAAACACATCAACTTCATTCAATGTACCTACCGGCACTTTTCCATTTAAAGAAAGATGTGTTCGGAATAGAATTTTGTCTGGCACCATAAAGTAATGGTAGTTTAAAACCGTATTCCCTTCACTATCGAATGAATCACCCCAAGTAGCGTCTACCCAGTAATATTTGCCATCCAATTCTACTAAGTTCCATGCATGCAATTGATCTGTCATTCCAAGTACATATGTACATTTAATTCCAGCTTTTTTGCAAAGATATTGAAAAGCCTTCGAATATCCCCCACATACACTTTGTCTTAAAAGGAATACGCCTGTTATATCTTGTTCACATTGATTTCTTTGATATACGGTCCAGTTAATAATCCACTCATAAAAGTACTTAATCTTTTCATAGTCACTGGCACCCTTTACATCATTTATAACTTTATCTACAATTTGATCAACCTGTGCCATTGTTGTGGATAAATTAGACGGTACATTAAACTGCAATCGTGTAATTTTATCTTCATCATTTGAGAGATAATGATAATTCCACATCCAAAAAGCTTCTGGAAAATCATATTCAAATGCATAAAAAGCTATATTAAAATCTTTTATACTTGTCGGTGTTTTTAGTTCATATATTGCACTCTGATTCTGTAGTGCTTTATATAACTCTAAATATGCCTCTTTCTGTGTTTGTGTCAGTTGTTCGTAATAATATAAATAAAATTTCTGATTGATATTATTCTGATTCACAGTTCCAATTTCTTTGTTTGAATCAGCAGTAGTTGCATTATCATCTTGTGTGGAATTCATTGAATCGTTATTTTTATTGTGTGAAAACAAGTCTAATGGTGTACATCCAGAAAGACACATCACTAGTAATATTGATATAACCTTTTTCATCATTCCACCTACTTTCTTATAAAGAATGAGCATGACCCCAATTTTGTCATGCTCATTATCATATCACATATTAAATTTTATATTTTAATACATCCTTATAATTCTTTGTTTGAATCAACTTTTGTATTTCCTGGAAATACGTTGTATCCTTCAACTTCTTAGACGCATGATTGAGTGCTCGCTCTGTTCGGTCTTTGTCATCCTTTAGGCAATAGGATTGTGCGGCCCTAAGATAACATACACCAGCAGGTACTGGATCTGTAATTGTATCTCCACGATCCATTAATTCTGAAGCATACTTACCATCACGCAGAACATGAATTGTATATGGATATTCAACTTCTTTTATGATTTCAGCATACTTTTCTTTCTGTTTATCTGTTAACTTATCATACGCTTTGTGAATTGCATCATAGGATTCTACTGCTTTTTCATTTTCTTCCTGAGCAATACGGAATAATAATTCTTTCTGTAATACTAGTACACGGTCGGAAGAACTGAGTTTATAGGCTGCGGCTCTTTCAAAGAGTTTATTAAGTTGTTCCTTATCACCCTTGATGAGATTTGCATCAATTGCCATTAAAGTACGTAACTTCTTATTAAAGAATAAACGACTGGATAATGAATCTAATTCTTCTAGATAGCGATCTGCATCACCTTGACGATATAGTAGTAACGACATATACATAACTTGTCTTTGTGCAAAGAACATCCACACAACGTACAATACAATGCCGATGATTAATAAAACACCAAATACCAATAAACGATTACCCATAAACAACCTCCGTATTTCAAGAATATCATGAAAAATACTGTTATAATAGAACCATAAGGAGTTAATTCATACCTATGTCTATATCCGCAACACTCATTGCCTTATTCATATTTATCGCAGTCATCGTTGGATATGTAATACATAACAAGAAGCGTAATCCAGAAGAGAAATTACCTCTTAGTGATGACGTACAGAGAATGTATTACGATAAATATGAACAAGAAATAAAAAATCAAGACAATCAATAATCTTCATTTAGAACAAAAGGGACAACCGATAAGGTGTCCCTTTCGTATTTAATTACTTATGCCAAACGATGAATGAACTTAAGAATTCTGGAACCTTATAGTCTCCAGCCCAAATTCCAAATATGCATCCAACGATACCGATAACTAATAAGAGCATAATGCACTTAGTTGGTGACCAGTTCTTCTTCTTAATCAATGTGTAGCACATTAATGTTAATCCCAATGGGATAAGAGCAGGTAAGATACCATCTAATAATTCTTGAATATTGATGAAAACATCTTTTAACTGTTCAACTTCTTGTTCTACTATTTTACCATTCTCGATAACAAGTTGCTTAACTTTTTCAGCTGTTTGTCCATTAGGAATCATGATACCAAGAGATGTTGCACCATAGTTGCATGTTAATGCACCTACAACGAATACACCTAACATAGAAGCAGCGTGTGTGAATTCACGAGCGTTAGCAGTCAATACTTCGATAGCCTTTGTACCCATGTCATATGACCAGTACATTAACCAATAACGAAGAGCCATCTGTACACCGAAAGTAATGATGAAGTACAAGATTGGTCCTACTAAGTTTCCACCAATTGCTAAGTTAGCTGTAATACCAGCTGTGATAGGAACTAATGTAAACCAGAACAATGCGTCACCAATACCACCTAAAGGACCCATAGCTGCTACACGAACAGCACGGATTGAGTTGATATCAGCCTTCTGTTGTTCCATGGATAATACGATACCCATAACGAATGTTACTAAGAATGGGTGAGTATTAAAGAACTCAAGGTTGTGAGTCATGGATGTGGATAAGTCATCCTTGTTTGTGTGGATAGCTTCCAAACCAGGTAAGATTCCCCATAACCAACCAGCAGCCTGCATTCTTTCGAAGTTAAAGGAAGCCTGTAAGTTTAGAGAACGCCAAACCATCTTATTTAAAACTGCTTTTGTAAGTGGTTTAGCAGGAGCAGTGTCCTTATATGCTAAATTGAAATTAGATTCCATCTCCAGCACCTCCGTTATTAGATGTTAATTGTTTGATCTTAACATTTGTATTGTAGTCGTACATTGCGATTGCAAAGCCGATAAATGCTACAAGAATTAATGTTGCGCCAGATGTTGCCTTGATGTTTCCAAGAATAGCAGCAGCTGTGAAACCTGCGAAGTAGATACCCCACATGTCGTTTGCAAGCATGATCTTTAGTAATACTGCGAAACCTACGTAACGCATCATCTTACCAGCAGCACCTAAGCCACCCATGAGCCATGAAGCATTTTCAGAGAAGCTCTTTAATGTTGCACTAGCAGCATCTCCACCGAAGAATGCAACAAGTGCTAGAACTGCGAAGAGACCACCTAAGATGCACATTGATAGAATGTTTACACCAGTGATTCCAGCTGGATCTGCATTTTCAGCAGCCTTATCAGCCTTAGCCATGATGTATGACATAAATGTAAATGTGAATGTAACTACGTACTGTCCAAATACAGAGAATACAACTGCTAGACCTAAAGCCTGGTCAACAGGTAATCCTGACTTAACAGCGAAGATCATTGCTACAATAGAACCTAATACAGCGTTTGGTGGCTGTGCTCCACCGACTGGCATGTTACCAACCATCATCAGTTCATATGTACCACCGATGACAAGGCCAGTTTTTACATCACCTAAAATCACGCCGATAATTGGACAAGCGATAATAGGACGATACAAAAGCTCAGTCAGTGAGAATTGGTCAATTGCAAAGATGAATGTTGCTACAGCAAGTAATAATGCTTGTAATACCATTTGATTCAATCCTCCTTAAAATAGATTTTCTGTAATAAAACGGCTGGAATAATTTTTACCCAAAGAGCTTGCTGATGTCTTCAGCGTGTTCCTGCGGCACTCTGCGGATTTCTAACTCAACACCGAGTTCCTGTAACTTCTTGAATGCTGCTACATCTACATCATCAACAGCAACGCTAGTAGCGACCTGACGTTTTCCTTCAGCCATGTGCATGTTACCAATGTTTACCTTCTTAATTGGAACACCGCCTTCAACTAAACGTAATACGTCAGTAGGTGTCTCACAGACGATAAAGATGTGCTGTGATGGAGAAGCCTTGTGGATAGTTGTAATAGTTTTTTCAATTGTCCAGTAACGTGTCTGTGCATATGAAGGTGCAGCCATATCCATCAATCCTTGACGGAATGTATTTGCAGCTACATCATCATTTGCTACCAAGATTAAGTTAGCGCCAATTGAACCGGACCACTGTGTTGCCACCTGTCCATGAATTAGACGATTGTCAATTCTAGTTAGTACAATATCTGGCATTTCCTTACTCCTTTCTCTTTGAGTATATGCGCAATTCCTAAAAACAGAAAGCGCTCTCATGTGTATATCTTAACATTAAGTGTCACATAATATTTACATTTTTGTTCAAAACTAGTGTACTTTTCGGTAACGAAAAATATTTTTTTGTTGATTTTTCATTTCTTTCACCTGCAAAGTATGCTATTTTACAGGTAAGGAGATGGTGAAATATGATTAGTAAGACCACTAGTTCTAATTTCGTTAAATTTGGAACAATTGTCCAAAATATTCCAGATGAGGATTTCATTGTTGAAGAGTTTACAGTCTCAACAAAAGTTATCCACGATATATATTCTTATAATCAAGCCGTTTATTTAGAAGCTTTTGAAGGAATGGCCATGGTTGGTATTGTCCGTGTTCCTGAGGTAGATTCTATCGAAAGTTTTGCATTACACCGTCGTGTGCGTATTGAGCCTGATGTTTATTTCAACCTAACATCAATGAGCGAACATATTGTCTATCGCTTATATATTCCAAAACACGCGACAAAAACAACCTATACATTGCCAAAACCATTTGTGTACGAGAGTATTTCACCAAAGATTCGTGTCTCTGAAATCATTGCATATTATTATGTTGTAAAACGTCCAGCATACTCCTTCTTAGGAGAGACACATAATTACTATGAATTAACCTTCGTTGACCAAGGCTCTTTAGATACAACAGTAGATGGTAAATCCTATACAATTGGTATAAATGAATGCATGTTATATGTACCTGGACAATTCCATGACCAAAAAGTATCTTCTGATAATCCATGTTCCTATTTAACAGTTATCTTTGCGGCAGATGGTGTTCATACAGATTTAGTTTCAAATCGCGTTATCAGTTGTACACGTGAAATGCAGGATGATATCAATCGCTTTGTTTCTACATCCGATCAAGAAAATCCATTTAAGTATGACGGAATGATTTCCTGTTTAGAGCAGATTCTCATTTCTTTCCACATGTATGCAAATGCAAAGAAGATGCCTAAGCCTATCACACCCGTTAACCAACACTTTGAAGATCGTCTTGTAGAAGAAATTCTCGAGTACATTCACAAACATATTTTAGAACCGCTGCCAATCGAACAAATTTGTGATCGGTTTGCTATCTCACGAAGTACACTACAGAACTTATTTAAAAACAATCTCCAAGTACCACCGAAACAATATATCAACACTGCAAAGTTGAATCAGAGTCGATTACTCATTCGTAAAGGTGATTATACAATTACAGAGATTGCTTCTATGTTGAGTTTTAATTCCATCCACTACTTCTCTCGTAAGTTTACACAGAGTTACGGCATTACTCCTAGTGAGTATGCTCGCAAGATTTATGATCAAATTGATTAATTTAGTCAAGGTCATATCTTATTAAAATAGATATGACCTTTTTCTTATCGTTTACCCCTTCCATGTTTTACTATCTTTTTAATATTTTCACATTAGAGATATACTAAAAGAACATAAGGAGATTATATATGAATAAACATAATATTTCAGATATCACTTCCATAAATAACAGTAGTTCTCTTACGACGGAAGAATATAGTAAGCTTGAATCAATAGTACTTTTACCACCATGCAATCAGATAAATCGTCATTACCAATTTCAATGGTCCGCCTCAGGTTTTCAATTTGCATTTATTGGTGAATCTATTACATTACAAATATCAAGTCATCATACATTATATGGTCCTGTTATATTAGCAGTATTTGTGGATGAAGAATTACTTCAAAAGATTGATTTGAAAAAAGGTAGTCATACATATACAGTTTTGTTTCCAAAACAAGAAATTATACAAGTCAAAATTATTCAAGTTACTGAACTACAATATGGATATTTTGAATTAGAGGAAATACGAACTCATGGAGAAATTTCTAAGTGTGATAAACCAAATGAATCTATTCTTTGGATTGGGGATTCTTTATCCGCTGGTTACGGTTTAGAAGCAGATACTACACCACTTGTATTCAATACGCACTTTGAGGATTGTACACATGCATACCCTTATATCGTTTCGCATGCATTACATACCTTACCAATTATCATTGCATATAGTGGAAACGGTATCTTATCCCGCTGGATTCCAGAAACAGAAGACAATCCAAACACCGAAGATTTACTACCTAGTATCTTTCCTTATGATATAGATGAAAATCCATCTTGGGTGATTATTAATCTAGGAACCAATGACGCCTCCTATACAAGAGGTATTCCTGAACGTGAGCATCGTTTCAAGGAGCTATATATC
>CALHUY010000038.1 GCA_938039295.1 uncultured Solobacterium sp. | reverse complement strand
ATACCATCTTTAATAAATAAGACTCTCTTCGCATAAGAGGCAGCACGAAGCGAATGTGTAACCATCAAGATCGTTTGCCCATTTCGATTAATACTTTCAAATAGATTTAGAATCATTTCGGATGAAGCAGAATCTAAAGCACCTGTTGGTTCATCCGCCAATAATAATGATGGTTTTGTAATCACAGCTCTTGCGATGGCCACTCTTTGTTTCTGCCCACCAGAAATTTCATAAGGATATTTATTTAACAATTCCTTGATTCCAAGACGGTCCTGCACACTTGATAGTCTATCCTTCATCTCTTTTACAGGAACCTTAGATAGAACAAGTGGTAGAAAGATATTATCCTTATTGGTAAATTGATCTAGTAGATTAAAATCCTGAAAGACAAATCCAAGTTCATTTCTTCTAAAGCTTGCAATTTCTGAGTCTTTTAAATTACTAATGTTTTTCCCATTCAATAAGATGTTACCTGAAGTTGGTTTATCTAGTGTCGCAATCAAGTTTAGAAGTGTTGTTTTTCCTGCACCAGATTCTCCCATAATCGATATAAATTCTCCCTGTTGCACGGAAAAATGAATACCACTTAAGGCTTCTGTTTTTATATTTTTTGTTTGATATATTTTCTTAATATCTGTAAGTTCCAATACAGTTGTCATATTTGAATTCTCCTTTTGTATAGTCTTATTTTAGAGTCTCAAAAGATTACTAGCATTTATCAAACATGACAAATCATGCCTGTATTCTTACATTTTTGTAAGGTTTTCAGGAAATACCAATCGGAAGGTACTACCTTTGGATAGCTTTGACTCCACCTCGATTTGAATATTTAATTTCTCAGATATCTTCTTAGCAAGATATAATCCTAATCCACTGGACTTCTCATTCATGCGACCATTAAAGCCTGAATATCCACGATCAAATATCTTAGGAATATCTTCACTACGAATCCCAATTCCTGTATCTTTGATTTCTAATGCATGTTTATCCTCAAGATATTGAATCGATATCCTTCCATTCTCTGTGTACTTCAGCGCATTCGATAAGATTTGTTCGATCAGTATCGTAAGCCACTTACTATCACTAATCACATATGTTGTATCACTTTGATATTCTAAAGAAATATGATTATGAATAAACAACAATGAATACTTCCTTAATAAATCTTTGATAATATCATCAAGATTCACCTGTGTAATATCCATATCAGTAGAATGATCAATCATCTTTAGATAATTCATCGCCATATTGACATATTGTTCTATATACATTAACTGCATTTTTAATTTCGAAGCAGTATTTTCATCAGGTTTGTCTAACAGAAGTTTACTAACAGTCATAGGAGTTTTAATTTGATGTAGCCACATCAAAAAATATCCATTCAAATCATCCTTCTGCTTTGTCATTTCACTCTTTAAATTTTTATTTTCATTTAATAGTCTTTGATTATCAACCTTTATATCACTTAATTTTTGATAACGAAACCAATGCACAATTAAATAAATGAATAATATAAACCCCAAAATCTCTATTCCTAAAAGCACATATTCTATCTCTATTGTTGCTAGTAGAGAAATAGCGATAAATACGATACACACAAGAAGATATCCAAACAGAATGACACTTTGACTTTTCATATAATCCAAGAATAATTTCATCGTATTATTTACCTTCTTTCAGATAGTATCCAACTCCTTTTTTTGTCTGAATCAAATCATCAAACCCAATTTCTGATAATTTTTTTCTTAAACGAGTCATATTAACTGCCAAAGTATTATCATCGATAAAATTATCACTTTGCCAACAATGATCCATGATATTATCACGCTTTGCGATATCCCCTTTTGCTTTAAATAAAGTCTCTAGAATCAATAGCTCTGTATGTGTTAGATCAATAGACTTCTCACCATTTTCTAATTTAGCAGCCGATAAATTCAGTTTCAAATCACCAAAGATTAAATTATCTATCGATAATGAATAATCGTATGTTCTACGAAGTAATGCTTGAATCTTCACACGTACTAAATGAATATTAATTGGTTTTGTAATATAATCATCTGCACCACACTGCATTGCCATAACCATATCCATGTCATCACTATGTGATGATATAAAAATAATCGGTACACTAGACTCTTCACGAATCTTTTGAGTCCAATAATATCCATTGAAATATGGTAATGTAATATCCATTAAAATCAATTGAGGTGTATGTTCTCTAAACTCATCTAATACTGCATTGAAGTCATGAATAGAACATGTTTCATATCCCCATTGTTTTAATTCTTCACTGATGACTGCAACTATATCTTTATCATCTTCTATTATTAATATCTTCATCATCGTTACCCTACCTAATTCATGTATAAAATACATAAAACTATCATAACACACAAGAACCAGTGAACTTCCAGCTTATCATGCTAGATATTTATATATTTATATAGTGATGTTATTATAATATCAACGAGGATGAGGATTCTATGGTTGATAGTAAAGCTGCTAAAGAACTAGCAATAAAACTTAGAAAATTGTGGGATAATGACAACTATGTCAAAGGAGTTATTGCGTTTGCGAAAACAGAAAAAAATATTCTTACGATATCTCAATTTATCGATATGTCCTATCAATTGGAAAAAGATATCACTGCAGATGATATTTCATTCCTACTGGAAGTTCTAGAGAACAAGTCATAATATTTAAATACCATTCTTATCAACACTAGCATTTTTATAATTCGTGTTGTATAGTCTGAATGCAAGCATTCTGTGGCAACCTTTTATCGCTTAAGTGCGTGTTTGCCAGAGTCTGCTTGCGTTTTTATATGCTTTTAGATTCGTACTATAAACATAAATTAATTTATCTATTCACCCTAAATAAAAGTGAGCCTTTTGACGATAGGCTCACTTTTTCATATTCACTACTTTATAGACACATCTGGTAAATCTTCTTTACATCTTCCACTGTTAATGGAACATATGCTCTCATTAATCGATCACGTGTACATGCAGACTCTGCCATTGCTTGGAAGTACTCTTCATTAATATTGACTTCTGTTAGTGTCATTGGAATTCCATTGGACTTGAAGAAATCATGTAATGCTTGAATACCTTGTTTTGCTAGAAGTACTTCATCATCACCTTCTAGACCCCATACATTTCTAGCAAACTTTGCTAGACGTGGTGTAATCGTTGGATCTTTTGCAAGGATATACTCTAACCATCTAGGAGTAAGAATCGCTAGACCTACTCCGTGTGTGATGTCATAGTATGCACTCAATTCATGTTCCATCGCATGACATGGCCAGTATGTATCTAGCTTGCCATATTCTGGAATACCAGAACATGCAATCGATGAGTTCCACATCAGATTTGCACGTGCTGAATAGTTTGTAGGTTCCTTTAATGCGATTGGAAGATTCTTAATCACTGATTTTAATATACCCTCTTGGATTGCTTCAGAGAGGTCTGAATCATCTGTTCTTGAGAAGTATCCTTCCATGATATGACTCATAATATCTGCAGAACCTGCAGCTGTCTGGTATGCAGATACGGAGTATGTATATGTTGGATCACAGATAGATACCTGTGGGAATGTAAAGGATCTGCCAATCTTTTTGTTCAATGCCATGTTAGAGATTACTCCGCCACCATCAAATTCAGAACCTGTTGCGGCGAGTGTCAAAATATCAACGAGTGGTAATGCTTTGGAAGTACCACGTGAATTGAGTACCATTTGCCAATAGTCATCACCTTCGTAATATGCTCCTACTGCGATTGCCTTTGAACAATCTAATGTACTACCACCACCAACGGATAAAATAACATCGATATTGTGTTCTTTACATAATTTAGAACCACGTTCTACTGTTTCAATACGTGGATTTGGTTCAATACCTGCACATTCTACAACAGTAAATCCACCTTCATTTAAAATCTTCATTACTTCATCGTATAATCCGATTTTCTTAATAGAACCTCCACCATAGGTAAGAAGTACGCGTTTGCCGTATTCGTTTAAGCTTTCTGCTAGGTGTGAAATTGATCCTTTGCCAAAATAGAGTTTAGTCGGAATATGATGTTCAAAGTTTTCCATTGTATGTTCTCCTTGTTTATAATAATACAACTCAATTATTCAAAGTTTACTTTGTTGTTGTCGAAGCTTTTAATCTTTGCAAGGCTTTCGACACGATAGCCTTGTTTACGCAACTTCTCTCCACCACCTTGGAAGAGTTTTTCTACACAGATGCCAAGTCCTACAATTTTTGCGCCACTTTGTTTTGCAATATCAATCAGACCATCTGCTGCTAGACCATTTGCTAGAAAGTCATCGACAATTAAGATATGATCATCCGCATGCAAGTAATCTTTGGATACTGTTACTGTAAAGTCCTTGTTGTAAGTGTAGGAATGTACATGTGATGTATACACGCCACCCCCAATGTTTTTTGATTTTGCTTTCTTTGCGAAAACTACAGGTACGTGGAAACGTTGCGCAATTGGTACTGCAACCGCAATACCAGAAGCTTCAATTGTTAGGATACGTGTAATCTTATCATCCTTGTATAGACGGTAAAATTCATCTGCCATCTTATCGAGCATCTCAACATCAATTTGATGATTCAGGAAACTATCTACCTTCAAAATGTTCCCTGGAAAAACCTTACCATCTTGTAATATCTTTTCTTCTAACTCTCTCATAGGTTATATAGTTTTGTATACTTCTCCTCAAGATAATCTAGGTAGTAATTTACGTTGAATTCTTCCCCTGTTACCATCTTCATTAACTCTGGTGCTTCATATCTAAAGCCATACTTATGGATATGTTCCTTGAGCCAGTTCATGATGACATCATATTGGTTATTGCTTAGTAGTGTATCTACATCTAAGTCCTTATGCATTGCATGCATGTATTGTGCCGCAAATGCAGTTCCTAGTGCGTAAGTTGGGAAGTAGCCAAAACTACCATCGGACCAGTGTACATCCTGTAAGATACCCACTTTATCATTTGGCACATCAACTCCTAAGTATTCCTTATACATCTTATTCCAAGTTTCATTTAAGCCTTCTGTGGAGATTGTTCCATTGAAGAGTCCCTTTTCAATTTCATAACGAACTAAGACATGTAACGGATATGTTAATTCATCTGCCTCTGTACGTACGAAGGATGGTTTAGCAACGTTGATGGCTTCATAGAATTCTTCAAAGGATACATTACCTAACTGAGCTGGGAATGTTTCCTGAAGTTTTGGATAATGATATGTCCAGAAGGCTGTTGTACGCGCTAGGTAATTTTCGCACAATCTGGATTGTGATTCATGCATACCTGATGAAATTCCTTCGGATAGAATCATGCCATCATACTTAGGATCTACATTATGTTCATAGTATGCATGTCCTACTTCATGTACTGTAGATAGTACTGCAGAGATCACATCATTCTTAACGTACTTTGTAGTTGTACGGCAATCATTTTCGCATGTCCATGATGTAAATGGATGTTCAGATTCATTCTGATATCCCCATGATGAATCAAAGTGTAGATATTCAAGTAACTGTGTCATGAATTTCTTTTGGTCTTCAATTGGAAATTCTTGGTGTAAGAATGCTTCGTTCTTTTGTTTTGCTTGCGTAACCTTTTGAATGAGTGGTACAAGTCTTTGCTTTAATGCCGCAAAGAATGCATCATACTTTTCTTGTGTCATACCTGGTTCATAGTCATCAAGCATCTGATCGTATAGGTTCTTATCGCTATTACGATAACGATACATCTTCTTACTGACTTCGATAATCTTCTTTAAGTATGGTTCAAAGATAGAGTAGTCAGATTGTGACTTTGCGTTGATCCATGCATCAAAGGATTCATCGCGTAGTTTTTGATATGCGACAAACTCATCCTTTGGAATACACATCGTATCCATTGCTTGTTTGTAGTAGAGTTCTACTGCACGTTTGTTATCACCATCAATCTTCGGATCATCCTTTAATTCCTTTAAAAGTTGAACCATTTCTGAATCTGTTTCAATCGAGAATAATTCTCCAGCAAGATACGCTGAACGTTCATCACGATAAGCAGCCCCTGCGGATGGTGCGACTGTCTGTTTGTCTATGCCAATGATTGCTAATGCCATCTGATATGCAGAACGGCGAAATATCCAATCTTTATATTGTTGTAATTTCTCTTCGTATGTCATGATATTTCCTCCTGGTATTTCATTGCGTTTATCATACACCTAGTAGCTATCTTAAGGCACTTATAACGCAATGTTTGTTACTTACAGTATAGCCTAAAAATGTGATGAATCCGTATTATTTTTTCTTTCCTATTAGAAAGAAAAACAGGAGTTATCAAACTCCTGTTAGATTACTTTTGGAAGTATTGTTTTAGTTTAGCGATGATTTCATCTAGTGCTACACCTGTACGCTCAGACATCTTTTCCACTGTAGCCTTTGGTAACATAATTCGTGCTAGTGGAGTATCAAGTGCTCTAAACTTATCACTGATTGTAAAGAGATATTGCTTTAGATTAGGGTCAGCGGCCAATAAATCCTTTAGCTTTGTCTCAGGTGTAATGCTTTCAGGATCAATTTTAGAGGAACTTGTAGCCTCTGGCTTTTCTTCTACTGGTGCAGGTTGTTCTTCTTCTGTGATGCCATGTTCTTGGTTAGACCATGTTAATAGTGTTTGGGAACCTGTTAATGCACGGATGTGTGTGCAATCTTGCATCATTTCTAGGATACCTCTAAACTTACCATCTTCGTCTCTTACCGCAACATACTTGATGTAGATGAAGATTTCTGGCTTGTTAATCCAGAATTCAGCTTCATTTTGTTCGCCACTTCTGAACTTTTCGATGATTTCTTCAACGATATGAACACTCTTCTTTGGATGGCAGTTCTTTACATCACGACCGATAACGTTCTTAGAACGTGGGAATACGCGGTGCTTTGTGTCTGTGTAGAAACGAACAATCTCGTTTTCATCTACGTATGATAAGTCAACTGGCATATGTTGATATACCAAGTTAATTTGTTCAAGTGTCATCTTACCAGTCTTTACATCAAACTCTTGTTCGTTTCCGATGTGGTAGCCATACTTACCAAGTAGGTTTGCAAGTTCATTTGTAAATCCTTCTGTTGGTTTTGAAGATGATGGTGTTTCTGTCTTTCTTGGTTCAACTGTGATATTTGCAAAACCAATTTCTTGGTCACCTAACTTCATATCTTCAAATTCCTCTGCAGAGATTAAAGCTAAAGATGTTGGATAGAGTACTGTTTCTTCCTTTTGCATTAAGTCTCTTACGTCTGCTACAACTGTACTCTGTAGTTCGATAAATTCATCTTCCTTACCCTCTTTAATTAAGTTATAGGCTTGGGTGATTTCATCACGGATAAAGTCATCTAATGTCCACATTGTTGTTGTAGGACGTGTGAAGCCTTTCTTTTCAAGCACTGGATATAACTGATTCTGCTTGCGAGAAAGATGCTTACGCCACTGAATCATCTGGTCATATAATTCAAACCATTGGTTCTTGATAACTGGGTATTGCACAAGGTCCTCTACGGATAGTAAAAGTTCCTTCATCTTTTCGTTTTCACGATAGTAACATGCGATCGGATGTGTATCAGGTAAATTTGGTTTACTTGTATTTAAGATGCCATCAAATAAGTCTAACATCGCTTGGATATCTTCCTTACGGCATTGATCATCGATTTCTTCTTTTAATTCTTGTTCGATTAACGCTACTTCATATGGTTCTAAAGACTGCACCTTCTCTTTGAGAATTGCACGTGCTTCATCCATTGTGAGCTTTCCCTCATCATATGCATTACGTACTTCAAAAACTGTTTTTAGTTTTTCATCATTTACATTATTTAAATATTCTTTCATATCAGACACCTCCTGTTAGTATCAACAAACTAACTGTATCAAGTATCACAGATTTTGTCATTTGAGATTATCATATTTTTTTAAATGAAAAAAAGACCATAACTTTCGTTATGATCTAAATCGAATGATTTTGTTATTCAGCACCTGTAACTGTCATGCCTTCTAAGCGTGTTACGGATGGTACAACTAGGTTATTGTACTGTACTGTTTCTTTGGACATATATAGTTCTTTTACATAGTCATTCATACTTCCAGATAAGGATCCTCCAGAAACAACCGTTACCTTATCGCCATCATGTAAGTATCCTAGACGAATTTCACCAAAGACATTACCTGTCACTGGATCTACTTGGAAATCGGAGAATTCTACAACTTCTAAATACTTGCCTGTTCGTAATGTCGCTTCATCCTTTTGACCACCTGAGACAACCACGTTAGAAATCTTGAAGCTATCTTTGAGGTTCAAATAGCTAGCAAACATACAGCCACCCCAATATTGCATTGGAACGTTTGCATCTAAGAGTGTTACTTCACGGATTGGTGCACCTTCATCATCATAATTGAAGTTTTCAGAAGAGTTTGGTAGTTCCTTCACAGTCTTCAGTGTTACCTTATCACCCTTTACATCTTGCGCAATAGCTTCACCAATCTTCCAATCGCTAAGCTTACGATAAACACTAGCTGCGGATAACTTCTGAATGAAGTATTGATAGATGCTTGTAGAATCGCTTGTACTAAAGATAACAGCCATCTTTGGTAGTTTAGGGGTAGGTACTGCACTAAGACGGTCTTTACCATACTGTAAAGTCTTAGTGACATCACGTGTTAAACCTTCTTTATCACAACCTCCAGAGTTGTACATACGATAGAGTTCAATTTCATGTCCATCTTTACGAGCATTCACAACTGCTTCTACCATGGAGTTTGGATATGTCTCACAAAGGTCTACGCCTTCGGAGTTTACATAACGACGTTCTACTTCGTTAACGAAGATTTCATAGCTGTTGATATCTTCTGTTTCTGTTTCATGAATCGAACGCATTGTTGTAATAAAGTCTTCTGCAACCTTTGCAATATCAACTGTCTTTTGATTAGATACGACTTCCTGACTTGGCTTTACAAGGGAATATGCCTTGTTTTTTACAAAGCCTGCAGTGTAGATGAGTTGTTCTACTTTACGCTTGATATCTTCAATGGAATCTGTCGGATTAATTTCATCGCTTGCACTACCAAGTGCTTCACCGTTATCTAAAGAACGGTGTACTGTAAGTCGAATATGCTCTACATCTTTGGCACGGTTTTGGTCTAAATCATGACGAATGAAGTAGAATTCCCAGCCACGTGTTTTTGTGTCTGTGATTTCCCAAGCATCAGCTTTAGATTCTTTTAGAATTTCAATTATTTTCTCTAACATTAGCCTAATCTTCCTTTCGTCTTTAAGTATGGTCCGCCATCACTGACTTTAACCCATTCCTTGTGACCCTTACCACAAGCACCACAACCATAAACACCACGGTCTCCAGATACCATTGAAATATTACCTAATACTTCTGTAACGTATCCTGTCATGATGACTGGTCCTACAATCTTACCTGTTAACTTACCGTCCTTGATTTCACGACCAAGTTTGAGAATACATTGAATACCCCAGTGCTTTGGATCTTCCATACCAGAGGACATACCTTCTAGTAAGTATCCATGTTTCACGGACGCAATCATATCTTCAACCTTATCTGTACCAGAATCAAAGATTGTATTTGTCATACGTGTATAAACTTTATGTTCATAGTTTTGACGCTTACCGTTACCAGTTGGCTTTACACCTAAACGTAGTGCACTTAACGCATCACAGATACCACTGCGTAAGATACCGTTTTCGATTTCCACGACATCTCCTGCAAGTGTTCCTTCATCGTCGAAGGCAAAGGAAGTTACGTTCTCTGCACAGAGTGCACCTTCATGCATGGTTACTAGTTCACTACCTACTCGCTTGTTGATAAAGTCTTTACCAAGTGCACGGTTTTTCACAAACATATCCATCTCTACACCATGACCAAACGCTTCATGTGCAATCAGTCCTGATACTTCTGGTGTAGTGATGATTTCATATTCACCTGGTTCAATTGGATCAGCAGTTAATACTTCTTTTGCGAATGTGACTGCATAATCAATCTTATCCTTTAACTGTGTAAATACTTCAGGTCCACCTAACGCAGATAGTCCTTGATAGCCAATTTCATTCTTGCCATCCATCACGATGATAGGTGCGACTACTCCTTCACAATATACATAGCTCTGTCTTAAATCACGGTTAGCTGTTAAGAATAGCTTTGAAACATGTGTAGATTGCGCAATAACCATGCAGTCAACAACATGTTCATCCTTACTAATTGCCTCAAGTGAATAAGAGTTTAAATCATTTACTAACTTTTCAATGTCTGTATTCTCAGGTAACTGTTCACATTCCTTTTCCACAAAAAGTGTAAGTGGTTCATCCTCTAACTTCTCTGTGTTGTATACAGCTGTCTTTGTAAGTTTTAATACTGCTAGTTGTGCATCGAGTTCCTTTTTAATCTTGTGATACGTTTCTTCGATAGATTCCGCATCAAAATGATTAAATGCATATTCGCTATATAAACCCTCTTTATAGACACGTACAACACTACCGCGTTCGGTCGTTAGATTGGAAGAACTGATGACTTTCACCTGTTGAGAGATGCGAATCGCAAAGCCCTTAGAATCTGTCGAAAGAACACTGACATAATCATAATCTTCGCCTAGTTTAGACACTAATTGTTTTAAACTTGGCGCAAGTGTGTTTAAATATTCTGAAAATGGTGCTTTCATAATTGTTTCATCCTTTCATTTTGCTTTATTGTACATCAATTTATCTTGCTTGGATATTTGATTTTTGTAACATCTCATAGCATTTTCATTGTTTTTTTAGCTAGAAATTATTAAAATTGATAACAAATGACAATTATAAGGCGTGGACATACACGGCTTTTTGCATTTTTAGACTTAGAGGAGGATCTACTATGCGTATTGGTATGGATATCGGATCAACAACCATCAAGTGCGTTGTACTGGATGAGAATGATCAAATCATCTATTCCGCATATGAAAGACATTACAGTCACATTCTTGAAAAGACACGTGAGCTGTTAACGTCTTTAAATGATACATATTTAAAAGGAAAGAAAGCATACTTTGCGATTTCCGGTTCTGCCGGAATGGGATTAGCCGATAGTTGTGGTGTTAGTTTCGTACAGGAAGTATTTGCAGACCGCGTTGCAGCAAACCGCCTAAATCCTGGTACTGACTGTATCATCGAGCTTGGTGGCGAAGATGCCAAAATCTTATTCTTAACAAATGGTACTGAAGTTCGTATGAACGG
This sequence comes from uncultured Solobacterium sp., assembly GCA_938039295.1. Classification (GTDB taxonomy): domain Bacteria; phylum Bacillota_I; class Bacilli_A; order Erysipelotrichales; family Erysipelotrichaceae; genus Bulleidia. Next base: position 16,971 of record CALHUY010000038.1, on the reverse strand, counting down.
TTCTTGTGCTGGTGGTACTGGTGCCTTTATTGACCAGATGGCTACCCTATTGAAGATGAGCGCTGACGAGATGGATAAGGCTGCTCAACAAGCAACCCGTAAGTATACGATTGCAGCTCGTTGTGGTGTATTCGCAAAAAGTGACGTACAGCCTTTAATTAACCAAGGTGCTTTAGCTAGTGATATTGCGGCTTCTATTTACCAAGCAGTTGTAAACCAAACCATTGCCGGCCTTGCCCAAGGACGTCCAATCTCTGGAAATATTTTATACTTAGGTGGACCACTTACATTCTCGAAGTGTTTACGTGATAGTTTCAACGAAACACTAAAGATTGAAGGTGTCTGTCCTGAAAACAGTCTTTTATACGTTGCCCTAGGTGCTGCTTATTACGCAGATAAGGAAGTTGTCTTTGATGATGTTGTCAAAGGCTTAGCCAACTATGGTAAAACTGCAACCTACGCAAGTTTACCTGCCCTATTTAATAACGTAGAAGAATATAACGAGTTTAAGAAACGTCATGCAAAGGCTAGCGTTCCACGCGTAGACTTTGATGAAAATACTGGTCCAGTGCATATTGGTATCGACTCTGGTTCGACAACCATTAAAGTTGCGGTCATTGATGATAACGCAAACCTACTTTATACAGACTACCAATCTAACAGTGGTAACCCATTACCTATCGTCATTGAAGTCTTAAAGGGTTTATATGAAACTCATCCAAATCTAAAGATTCAATCTGTTACAACAACTGGTTATGGTGAAGCCTTAATGACACATGCATTACATACTGACTTTGGTCTTGTAGAAACAGTTGCACACTTTACAGCTGCGAAACACTTCATGCCAGATGTAGACTTCATCATCGATATCGGTGGTCAGGATATGAAATGCTTTAAGATTGAAAATGGCGCAATCTCTGACATCTTCTTAAATGAAGCTTGTTCATCTGGTTGCGGATCATTCCTACAGACATTCTCCGAAGCTCTTGGATATAGCGTAAAGAACTTTGCACAAGAGGCACTCTTTGCAAAGCAACCAGTTGACCTTGGTAGCCGTTGTACAGTATTTATGAACTCCAGTGTTAAGCAGGCACAGAAAGATGGTGCAGGCTTTGACTGTATCTCTGCTGGTCTTTCTATTTCTGTCGTTAAGAATGCATTATATAAAGTTATTCGTACTTCAAGTCCAGAACAACTTGGTAAGAAAATTGTTGTACAAGGTGGTACATTCTATAACGAAGCTGTATTACGTGCCTTTGAAAAAGAGATGGGTGTCGATGTTGTACGTCCTGATATCGCTGGTTTAATGGGTGCGTATGGTGCCGCATTACACGGTAAAGAACATAGTAAGCCAGGTACAATTTCTTCCATCCTAACACTAGAAGAACTTAACAACTTCACACAGAAGGTTCAAAACGTTCAGTGTGGTCTTTGTGGTAACCACTGCCAGATGACTGTCAGTGTCTTCCAAGATGGCAAACGCTTTATCACAGGTAACCGTTGTGATCGTCCTGTTACTGGTAAGTCCAACGATGATAGCCTCAACTTATATGCATACAAGCAACAACAACTCAATCAATTAATGAAGAACCCAGGAACTGGTACACGTGGTAAGATCGGTATTCCAATGGTACTAAACATGTATGAGCTATTACCATTCTGGCATGCCTTCTTTACAAATCTAGGCTTCCAGGTCGTTGTCAGCCCATTTAGTAACCGTAAGTTATATCAAGCAGGTCAAGGCTCTATCCCTAGTGATACAGTATGTTTCCCTGCCAAGTTAACACATGGTCATATCATGGCTTTACTCAAGAAAGATGTAGATGCCATCTTCTATCCATGCATGAGTTACAACATCGATGAAGGCTTAGGTGATAATCACTATAACTGCCCTGTCGTTGCCTACTACCCTGAAGTTTTAGCTGGTAATATTCGTGAACTTGAAAATACAAAGTTCATCTATGAATATCTCAACCTAGAACAGCGCAAAGACTTTGTTCGATTGATGCCTAAGATTATGCAGAAATATTATCCAGATTTAAAAACTGCGGATATCCAAAACGCAATTGAATCAGCATATACTGCATATCGTAAGCATATGGAAGATACACGTAAAGAAGCAGAGCGTATGATTACAGAAGCTCGTAATGAAGGTAAGCGTATTATCGTTCTTGCTGGTCGTCCATACCATGTCGACCCAGAAGTAAACCACGGTATCGATAAATTGATTATTCAACATGGTGCTTGCGTCATTACAGAAGACAGTATCTCTAACTTAGTTCAAAAGTTTGATACTTCTGTCTTAAACCAATGGTCCTATCACAGCCGTCTTTATGCCGCTGCTAAATATTGTATCAACCAAAGAGATATGGACTTAATCCAACTTGTGTCCTTCGGATGCGGTCTTGACGCCGTAACATCTGATGAAACAAAGGAAATCTTACAAGAAGGAAACAAACTCTATACACAGTTAAAGATTGATGAAATCACCAACCTCGGTGCCGTCAATATCCGTATCCGTTCATTATTCGCCGCTCTAGACGAAAGAAAGGAACTAGCCTAATGGAATACATGACACCCAACTTTACAAAAGACATGTTAAAAACACATACGATTCTTGCGCCTAACATGGCCCCAATGCAGTTTGCTGCGATAAAAGCTGCCATGGAAAGTGAAGGCTATCGTATTATCATGCTAGAAAACTCTGGTGCAGAAGTTGCCCAGCTTGGTTTGAAGTATGTACACAATGATACATGTTATCCAGCATTATTAATTATTGGTCAGTTCTTAGATGCCCTAAACAGTGGTAAATATGACCTACAACACACTGCCCTATTGATTTCTCAATCCGGTGGTGGATGTCGTGCTTCTAACTACATTAAGTTATTACGTAAGGCACTTGTTAAAGCAGGATATGATTATATCCCTGTCGCATCACTGAATGCATCAGGTCTTGAAAAGGAATCTTCGATGCCACTTAGTTTCCGTCTTCTGCTCAAAGTTTTAGCAGCAGCAGAATACGGCGACTTAATTGCGGCATTACACAACCAAGTAAAACCTTACGAAATTAACAAAGGTGATGCGGCTGCCTGTGTTACCAAGTGGACAGCGCAAGTACAGGATTGGCTAAACCACAATAAGAACTACACCATCTTCTCTATGAAGCGTCGCTTCAAAGATATCGCAAATGACTTTGCGAAAATTCCAGTGAATCGAACACCAAAGGTAAAAGTTGGTGTTGTCGGAGAAATCTATGTTAAGTTCTCCCCAATGGGAAACAATGACCTAGTCTCTTTCTTAGAATCACAGGATTGTGAAGTCAATATGCCAGGTCTTATGGGATATATTGAATACTGCGTCGCTAACGCTACATTAGACGTACAGATTTATGGTGGTCCTTTTGTAAAACGTAAAGTCGCTGATCTTATGTTAGCTTTCTTAGATAACATCGGTATCGCCATGGCGAAAGCCATGGAAAGCGCAGGCTTCCACGGTCCTATGTCCTTTAAGGAATTAATGAAGAAGCCTGATGGTATCCTATCCCTTGGTGTTAAGATGGGTGAAGGATGGCTACTAACTGCTGAGATGATTGAATTAATTGAAACAGGATATGAAAATATTGTCTGTGCACAGCCATTTGGTTGTTTACCAAACCACATCGCTGGTAAAGGTGTAGTCAATCGTATCCGTGCAAAGTATCCAAACGCAAATATCACAGCTGTTGACTATGACCCTAGTGCTACAAAGGTTAACCAAGAAAACCGTATTAAGTTAATGTTGTCAGTTGCCAAAGAACGTCTCAATCAGAAAACTAAATCAACAGAATGATAAAAAATAGATTGGCCAATTTTGGTCAATCTATTTTTCTTATCATTCACACTTTTTTAATAGCGCATTTACTCTTTGTACATCTGCAGAATCATCCTGATACCATTCTTCTTTTAATAGTTGTAATTCACGTTTGTACGCATGTTTTGCTTCATTCTTTTTGTACATGCGTAAATATAGTTGTGCAATGGATTCTAGATGATCAATATAGCGTGGTTTTGGTTGTAGTTCAAATGATGTTTCAAACAAAGCGATTGCTTTTATGTACTCGCCATGACTTGCATATCTACCCGCAACTAAGAAGTATGCTTGCCATTCTTGATTTTCTTCTAGATAGTTATCATACTCTTTGCGCGTCGCTTGAAAGCCATTTGTTGACTCGTAAATAAGCAAGCGATAGAAGTCATTGAAACAATCTTGAATTACTGTACGACGTCTTTCTAGTACTTTGATAGCTTCATCCAGTCGACCATCATCAATTAAATTATCTAATAGATATAAATATGCACGTGTGATGGTCGGATGTTCTTGAACGAAGTTTTGATAATACTGAATTAATGCAGTATGATTTGCGACATTCCAATCCAGTCTTCCCCCATGCATTGCATGATGGAATGTATTATGTAAAGACTTATCGTCTGGATTTAATGCAAGTGCTTGTTTGGTATAGGCTGCTGCTTTCTCATCCAATCTAATTGCGTATTCATGATATAAATCACCGAGTACTGTTAATGCATGTAAATCATTTGGATTTGTGGATAGTTGTTCTAATAAGAAACTTTCCGCTTTACTAAAATCCGCATGTGTAAAGTAGCGTTCATGATCTAGCATATTTTCAATCTGTTGATATGCACTATCCTCTTTATAGTCAAATAGTTCGTCAATCTTGACGCCAAATATCGCAGCGATTTTTGGCAAGAATAAAATATCTGGATACGATTCTTCATTCTCCCATTTTGAGACTGCTTGTGCAGTGATGTTAAGTTTTGCGGCAAGTTGTTCTTGAGATAAGAATGTTTCTTTCCGCAATTGTTTTATTATTTTTCCTAGTGTCATACTACACCTCCTAGAAATATCTTATAGATTAATAGTACAACTGTTCATTGATGATTCATTGATATTTTTCAACCAATCATTGAAAAAAGCAGGTTTCCCTGCTTTTATTGATTTTCTGCGAAGAATACTGGTGCATCATCTACGGATGATTCTGTACTCCAGATGGATAGATTGAGGTTTTTACCACCCATACGAATCATGTGTTCTTCCTTAGTTGGGAAGATGCGTGCAGATAATACGTATTCACCTTCATTGACGAAGATTTCTACTGTACTATGATCTACGAAAATATCCATTGAAGTTAAAGCATTCTCTAAAATGATTTGACGATCTGTGCCATATTCTACATTTAACTGATTTGTTAAATCGGAACGGTCGATACGTAAACGCTTTGCGTACTTGTCATAGGAGATTGCAAATCCTCTTGCGATAACATAGTTACGCGAGAATAAGTTTAAATCAAGGGATTCCGCATCAGGATTTTCAATGCGAATAATTGCACTATTTGGCATTTGTCCATGTAGCTTATCACTGATGATTTCACCATTCTTTGCACAGAATAGTTCATCTTTCTTCAACGATTCAAATCCTCGAACCGGTGTTTGATAGAGCTTACCTTTGCGAATTGTTAATTCACGTGCAAAGGTTTGTAGTCCTGACCAACCCTCTTCATCTGTTGGTGGATATGTATAATCTGGAACACCAAACCATGCGGACATGATTGAACAATCAGAATAAACATTCTGTGAAGCACATTGTGGTGCATAGAAATCAAAACCACGGTCAAGTTCTTGCATAGGTCCATCTGGTGTAAATGTCAGTGTTTCTAAATCTAAATCACCAATTAAATAGACGCTATTAAACTTATTGCGGAATTCATCTCCACTTGGTTCAATTCCCTGCGGGCTAAAGATTAATACATCATGTAATCCAATCTTTTGTACATCTGGACATTCAACCATGTAGCCAAAGCCATTCTCATAGCCTTTTACTTTTAGTTCTCCAAGGAATTTCCAATCTGTCAAAATTGAATCAGAACAATAGACTAGGATAACTCCCTGTTCTTGTTTATTCTGGGCACCTAAGAAGATATAGTACATATCATCAATGCGTACAATCTTTGGATCACGTTGATGTTCCGTATAGTTCTCGTTTGGAGTAATCAAAGGACGCATTGCCTTTGTGTATTGTTCATCACCTTCTAGAGTTGCTAGAAGTTGGTGAGGTCTACGCATACGGTTTTCATCACGATAGTTTCCCGTATAGGCAAAGTAGATTGTATCTCCTTCGCTGATTGCAGTACCGCTATAACAACCGCTATTTTCATATTTTCCTGTTGGTAAGAGTGCTACCCCACGATTTTCCCAATGAATTAAATCTGGACTTGTGACATGGTACCAGTGCTTTAAGCCATGAACTGGACCGAATGGGAACCATTGATAGAATAGATGCCACTTCTTATTACAGTAAGTAAATCCGTTTGGATCATTCATTAAGCCAGTCACTGGTTGTACGTGATATGTCGCACGCCATGAAGATTTTGCTATCTTTTCATGTACACGTACCAACTCATCTGTATCCCTCTTCATTAACATCCGCTTTTTATCTAATTCATTGACTGTTGCCATGTTGTGCCTCCTATTACTACATATTTATTATAAGTCATTTTTCTCTCTATTTCACATGTCGAACCAAAAAGTCGATGCGATGTTTTTGTGTTTGTCCTGCATGAATGATAGGCTTTGGTTCAATACTAGGATAGTTGATACCATTTGGTAGATATTCTGCTTCTAAACATACAGAACTTCTTTCTGGATAGTGATGTCCATACTTACCACTTGCTCCATTTAGCCAGTTAGCAGTATACAAATGGAAACCTGGATAATCAGATGCCATTTCTAGTTCTAGCTTTCCATCGGAAAGAATTGCCATTGTACGTAATCCCTCATTTGGAATTGGGAAGTGATGATCGTAACCTTTGCCGTATGTAAGTTGTATATCATCAAGGTTTATATCTTGGCCAATCTTCTTTGCCTGACGGAAGTCAAAGGCAGTGTTTTCTACTGCTTGAAATTCCGGCTTTGTTAAGCATGTTTCATCTAATAATGCATAGTGATCTGTAGGAATCATGAGCGTATGATCTAAAATAGAATCACTTTCACTTAGATTAAAGTATGCATGATTGGTATATGCAAATAAGGTATCTTGATCCGTCGTGGCAGTTGTTTCGATATGTAATCCTTGATTTGATAAACGATATGTAATTGCGTAGTCTAGATTACCAGGATACCCTTCCTCACCATCTGGGGATATACGAGAGAATGTAATAGAGTCCTCTGTTGAACTGACTGCGTACATCTTTTTATCAAAACCCTCTTTACCACCATGATTGCAGTTTCCATTATTATTGATAAATAACGTGTATTCTTTTCCATTTAAGGAGAACTTACCCTTTCCAATACGGTTTGCAGTTCTACCTACAGAAGCACCTAAGAATGTATCCTCTTCCTGATATTGTTTGGCTGTTGGATATCCTTGCACAATATCCTTACCACTTTCTTTATCAATCAAGGCAACAAGTGTTGCACCATAATCACTTAACTGTACCTTAAATTTCTCATTTTCCAAGGTATAGAGATAGATATCTTCCCCACTTAATTTCTTTCCAAATAGTGTCTTTTCCATGAAAATGTATCCTCCTTATAATGATGTTTATTTTTGAAATCGCTTAATATCAGTATAGCCTTTTCACTATGAAAATTCGATACTACAACTCTTATTTTTCGTTTACTTGCGACTTTTCTTTAAAAAAGTTATTCTTATTCATATTAAGGAGCAGATTATGTTTTTTAAAAAGAAACTTTCACCAGAAACGGAAGAAATCGATACACGTTCTGGTAAAGATGCGATATGGATGATCACTGCCATACTGTTTACATTTCTATTAGGTGGATTTGTCTTTTGGAAATCAATGAACGCCGGCATTCAATATTTAACAACTTTAGTACCGTTATTATTGGTAATTGCTTTCTCTGGTACGTATTTCTATAACAAAGCTGCAGATATGCGTTTATTTGCGGCATTTACAGGACTTGCGGCTATTGGGATTGCTTTACAAGTTATTATCGATGCTCAATACCAAGTGATTACACACTTTAGTATCATTAAGTATTTTGCAGGTCTTGCAGTAGCGATTGTTCTTATCCTCATGTATCGCTTGATACGGAAAGCATTGAACTTTAACTATACTACCTATTTCTTAATGATAGTTTCTGCCAGTCTTTACATAGCCCTGCTATTCTTTGGAAAAGATACAAATGGCTATGGTACAACTGCATGGATCAAAATCGGCCCTATATCATTACAGTTAACGGACTTTGCAAAGATTACTGCCATTCTTTTCTATAGCTCATTATTCTCTGCTAGAAAGACTTATTCAAATCGTTCGATTTTAATTCTTTCTAGTGTATTCTTTATTATTAACTTTATTGGATCTGTTCTGATTCATGAGCTTGGTTCATTCTATATTCTCTATTTCTTACACCTTTCCATGCTGTATATCTTTATGGAAAAAGGTAGAAAAAAGAGAATCTATCTTTTAACAATAGCGATTGCAACAATATCTTCAATTGTAATCTTATTTATGCTCTATAAGATTATTGCGCCTAGTGCTGCAGCAGGAAACTTAAATGCGATTACTAGAATCCTATGGCCTATTGTTCGTAAAGTTTATTTACGTTTTTCGATTACTGCAAATATCAACTCTGATCCATATGGTGCAGGTTACCAATTATTCCAAGGAAAACGTGCATTATGGATGTCTGGATTATTTGGTAATACTGTTAACTTTACAGCGATACCAGTTCCTGAAAGTGATATGGCTTTTGTGACATTAGTTAATTCATTTGGTATGCCATTAGGCTTTATCGCTGTATTCCTATTACTACAAGTAGGTATTCGTGGTAGCGAATTAAGTAGACGTTTGATTCAGACAGATAAGCAGGATGCAGTTGTAGCGTATGGCGCAACAGTTCTATTATTTATGCAAGCAATGCTGGTGATACTAGGCTCTTGTAATATTATTCCACTTGCAGGTTTACCTATACCATTTTTATCACGTGGTGGAACCTATCAAGCAATCGTCTTCTTCTTTGCGGGGATATTACTACAGATGTCACAGCGAGAAGAAGAATTTGAAGATGATGATTTAGAACAAGGAGGTAACGACAACAATGACGAACAAGCGTTCTCCAGAATCGATCTCGATGACTAGAATACGACTCGTAGAAGTCGGATGTATTATTGTCAGTTTGATGTTTACCTCATTCTTTGCCTATAAGTATTTAATCAATCCAAGTGTAAATGCAAACGCAAATAAAACAAAATATCAGATTATTTACGATGCGATAAAATCCTATGCGATTGAAGGTACTATCATTGACCGTGATGGCACTACCATCCTTGGTAATGCGGCAATAGAAACAAGAGCAACGGCAGACTATCCACAAAATCTAAGTTATGCATGGTTACTTGGTTATTACTCCGTCAATGAGCATCGTCAAAATAGTTATGGCTTACGAGGAAATTTGAAAGACTATCTCCTCTTTCATCTTGATCAAAACAATCAAGGTGCACTTGTAAAACTGACTACAAATACAGACTTACAAAACTATGCATATCAATTATTAGACGGTATGGAAGGAAGTATTACCGTATTGGATAATCAAACTGGAGAAATTCTCTGCTTGAGTTCACAGAGTACAGTAGACTTTAATGTGAATGATCCAGATGATATGCTTGCAAGTAATATTGCGGAATCACAATTCCGTCGTGGCACTTTCGAAAAAGATCCACCAGGCAGTACCTTTAAAATCGTAACTGCTGCAGCTGCCTTAACCATGCAGGAAGATGAAAACTTAGACGATAGCTTCTTACAGTTTAACGATACTGGTAGCTACATCCCTGCAGGTAGTGACTTTGTGATTACCAATTTCCAAAATCAAGTATTCGGCTCCATTGATATGAATACAGCCCTTGCGAAATCCTGTAACTGTTACTTTGCGGATTTAGGAATCCGTGTAGGTGCAGATAAACTCAGTAAGATGATGAATGCATTTATGGTAGGAAAGGATATTACAATTCCTTATCTAGATACCATTCATTCCAGTTACAACATTGGTAACAATGATAACGCTGAACTTGCACAGACAGCGTTTGGACAAGGTAATACAACAATCACTCCCCTTCACATTGCGATGATGGCACAAGCCATCGCAAATGATGGTGTCATGTTACAACCACATATCGTTAAATCTATTCAATCGGATGAAAGAACACTATATCGTTCCTCTAAGAATTCCTTAAGCACAACCACAACACACAGCGTAAACGAAAAACTAAAGGAATATATGCATAGTGCAGCCTTAGAGTATGGCTTAACTGAAAGTGGCTATGGTATGGTATATGCCAAAACTGGTACTGCTGAATGTGCAAATAATCGTATTCATAGCTACATGATGGGATTTACAGACCGTTATTCCTTCTGCATTAGTGCAAACAACAATAACGGTAGTGCTGAACTATATGGTATTGGTCAAAGACTTGTAAAATACTTAAATAACCTAAATTAAAGGAAATCTTGCGATTTCCTTTTTACTTTGAATAGGTTGTATGAATCACTTTTGCATAACCGATTGCCTGCAAGAATGCATGCATGGTTGGATTATTTGTAGGTACTTCAAATTGAAGTGGCTCTACTTCCTCTTTTTGAATCTCCTGTACTAATTGACGTGCAACACCACTTCGACGTTTGTCTTTAACAACACATAAGTCTGTAATCGTTGTGATACAACCATTCATTCTACAGATTGCCATTGCGATGAATCGACCATGGTCACTAAGAACATAGATATCGTTTTCTTCCAGTGCTTCTTCTAGATAATCCTGTGCACGTTCATAATCACTAAAAGAGGATACTCCTGCGTATTGATCGAGCTCTTGTAAGTAAGTATCACAGAGTGATAACGCGCTCATATAGTTATCTTCATCAACACGTACAAAACGTAGTGGTATCTGTACTTGTTTGATTGGTTCTTTCTTTTCAACAACATCCTCTTCATCCCAATCATCATCTACCTCTTCACTTCGTACTGATGTATCGTAGACAATTCCATGTTGTTCACACCATTCAATTGCGAGTTCTCGATGACAGGCTTCTAGATAGTCATACCATTCTGTTTCCATGCCAAAGCGCTCTAGGGTTGCACGAAAGCGTCTAAAAGCACCTTTGCCATGGATTGCATTCTCAAACCAATCACGTTTTTTATCGTCTTCAATCGTCTCTGTGAAGTTGACCATATTCTGATAATCATTTACTTCTTCTTTAGTTGGAAGTGGGATAAAGAATTCATCGTCCTCATCATCTTCTAATACATATACGATTTCTTCATCCTGAATACTGTAAAAATATGTTTCATCTTCATTGATTGTATCGATTGCGTCGATAACATCTGCTAAATTAACCCGCATAGTTTCCCTCTTTTAATTTCTGATTAAGCTTTTTGTATATACGGTTTACCATCCATGGTTCATCAATAACATCCAACACCTGATCAATCGGAAACCAATTCACCGCACTGTTTTCATCCTGTTTGACATGCAGACTCTCTGTATCATCAGCCTCTAAAAGATAGGTTACATTTAAGTGAAGATGACTTGGAACATACTTACCATTTTTTTCATGTCCATTTACTTCAATTGTCTCAAGAGAATAGATATCTTCTGTGATTGGTTTAACAGTATGAATTCCACTTTCTTCTTGTACTTCTCTTAGGGCAACAGAAAGAAGATCTTCTTCTCCATCTGCGTGACCACCAAGCCATGCGTAGGTTTGATAGATATTATGAAATGCCATGAGCACATGTGTATGTGCTTTATTTAACACCCACGCAGATGCAGTAAAGTGCGCGAGTAAATTGGTACGATAAAAGATATCCTTTGATGTTTGTAGTAGCCCTATCATCACCTGACGATCTGCTTCTTCTTGGTCATTAAATGATTGATATGCCTGTAACTGGTTGATTAAATCTTGTCGATTCATTTCTTTATCCTTCTACTCTAGATGTAAACTATTGATATCGATGTTGTAGATAACATCTTTTCTTTCTACAACAACACGCATACGCTGACATAATTCAGCATCTTCCTGAATGTGCTGTAATAACTCACGCGTAGGATTGATTGCACATGGATGACCTGTATTCTTAAACATTGTCAAGTCACCATTGGTATCTCCATAGGAGTAACATGCTTGCAAGTCTAAATCATACTTCTTCTGTAATGTTAGAATTGCCTTTTCCTTTGAAACGCTATCCCACATAGGAACAACTTCTCCTGTATAGATTCCCTGTGCATCCTTTAAATATTGTGTGCCACGGAAGTCATCAAACTTATACTTCTCAGCCATCTCTTTGACGAGTGGCTCTGGCGAACCAGAAATCGCAATTAAGAGATGCCCTTGTCTACGGTGACGTTCAATCTCTTTTCTTGTGAACTGATAAACACGTTCACCTTTTTGTTCGATAACCTTTTTAGCAATGTGTTCAATATGTACTGCAGAGATTCCTTTTGTGGTCTCTTTGAAGATTTCCACCATCTTTTGTAAGTAATTATCATAATCACCCATACGACGATCCCACGCCATATAAGCAGGTTTTACTTCATCTGTCCAACGGGATGCGGAAACAATCTCATGCGTTACCATCTTTTTGAATACTTCTGTAATCAAACCTTCACGATAAATTGTTCCATCAATATCGAAGAACGCTGCAACTTTTTTCATACAATTCACCTCCGAATTATCTAACTGTTTTTATTATAATTCATATTAAAGAAAAGTTTAAAAATTAATAAAATTCGTTATTGTAAATCTAGTATGCATTTGATATCATACCTAACTAAAGGGAGGAATTTCATATGAAATTGATTTATAAAGTTGAAGACAAACCACAGTTTCATCAATTAGTTATTTTTGCATTCCAACAGTTGCTAGCAATTATGGCCGCAACAATCGCAGTACCTCTCATCATCAAAAACGGTATGAATACCGCTGCTGCTCTTTTTGGTGCCGGTGTTGGTACCCTTGTTTATGTTGCATTCACTCGTAAGAAGAGCCCGGTATTCTTGGGTTCTTCTTTTGCGTTTATTGGTTCGATGTCCGCTGCGTTTGCTGGAGCTTCCAGTATGGCAGTTGGATATGTTGGACTTATTATTGGTGCAGCCTTTGCAGGACTTGTATATGTCGTCATTGCATTATTCATTGAGCGTATTGGTGTTGATTGGGTAAATCGCATCATGCCACCAGTCGTTATTGGTCCTACAGTCGCAATCATCGGTTTATCACTAGCAGCCAATGCAGTTGGTGATTTACAGACAAGTAGTTTAACTGGTGAAAGAACACAGTTTGCTGTACTTGTTGGTATCGTTGCCCTACTTGGTGTAATGATAGCAAGTACCTACGGTAAATCCCACGCTAAGATGATTCCATTTATCATTGGTATTCTAACTGGTTATATCGTAGCTGCAATCCTAACCTTTATCGGTGTTCAGACAGGTTATAAACCAATGCAGATTCTAAACTATCAACCTATCGTTGATTTATTCGCAAATGGTATTTCCTTCTCAACATTCTTCAAAATTCCAGACTTCACATTTATTACAGCTCTAGATGGTCTTAAGGATATTGACCTTGGATATATTGGAACAATTGCAGTAGCATACATCCCAGTATCCTTCGTTGTATTTGCAGAACATATCGCTGACCACAAGAATATCTCAAGTATTATTGAAAAAGACCTCTTAACAGATCCAGGTTTAGATAGAACATTACTTGGTGATGGTGTTGGTTCTATGGTTGGTGCATTCTTCGGTGGATGCCCTAATACAACATATGGTGAATCCGTAGCCTGTGTAGCTATTACAAAGAACGCTTCTGTATTAACAATCATCGGTGCCGCAATTGAATGTATCTTAATCTCATTCTTCACACCGTTTGTTACATTTATCTCCACTATTCCAGCATGTGTTATGGGTGGCGTATGTATGGCACTCTATGGATTTATCGCTGTGAGTGGATTAAAGATGGTTCAAAAGATTGACTTAGACCACAACAAAAATCTATTCGTTATCTCAAGCATCTTAATCTCAGGCATCGGTGGATTATCACTAAGCTTCGGTAAGATTACAATCACATCTGTAGCTTGTGCATTGATGCTAGGTATTATCGTAAACAAACTTTTATCAAAAGAACCAGAAAACCCTGAAGAAAACCAGTAAAGTTGATTGCAGTTTTGATAAAAAATTGTTACACTATGCGTGTTGAAGGACAACGACGGAGATAGAACATATAAAGTATCTTATAGCGAGTTTCAGATGGTGAAAGTGAAACAGAGAGGATATATGTTGACAAGGACTCCCGAGTCATTCCGCGATCGCGTTAACAATCAAAAATGAGGCAGTATTAGATACTGTAAATTAGGGTGGTACCACGAACAAGCTCTCGTCCCTTGACGTAGAGCTTTTTTATATGAAAAGGAGGTCATCATATGGCAGAAGAAAAAAACATCATTACTGAGCAACTCCAAAAGGAACTTGCTCAAAGACAAAAAGCATTAGAAGAAGCACAAGCTGCACTTGAGAGTACAAAGCAAGCAATCAAGGAGAATGCAAAGAAACTTGCCAAAGTTGTTGAAGAAGTTCGTCTAACAGACCAACAGGAAGTACGTATTGCAAAGATGAACGCCTTACGCGAACAAGGAATTGACCCATTTGGTAAAGCATTCAATCGTACAAGCAACTCCCAGTTGATTAAAGATGAATATAGCGAAAAGAGTGCCGAAGAATTAGAAGCACTACACGCTGAAGTTTCCATCGCTGGACGTATCATGCAAAAGAGAAGAATGGGTAAGTTAGGATTCATTCACCTCTTAGACCGTGAAGGCAAGATTCAGGTAGTTATCAATAAGCGTATCATTGGTGATGAAATCTATGAATTATTCAAGGCCAGTGACTTAGGTGACATCATCGGTATTAAAGGTACAGTTATCAAGACACAGACTGGTGAATTATCTGTAGAAGCACATGAGTATACTCACCTTGCCAAGGCACTACGCCCTCTTCCAGATAAGTTCCATGGTTTACAGGATAAGGAAGAACGTTACCGTAGAAGATATGTCGATCTCATCATGAATGATGAATCCCGTAAGATTGCAATCTTACGTCCACGTATCGTAAGCGCAATCCGTCGTTATATGGATAGCCAAGGCTACCTTGAAGTAGAAACACCTATCTTACAGCCAATCCTAGGTGGTGCAAATGCTAGACCATTTATCACACACCACAATGCTTTAGATAAGGACTTCTATTTACGTATCGCTACTGAGTTACCACTAAAGAGATTAATCGTTGGTGGACTTGAGAAAGTATATGAAATTGGACGTATCTTCCGTAATGAAGGTATGGACCTCAGGCACAACCCTGAATTTACAACAATGGAAGCATATTGTGCATACACAGACCTTGAAGGCATGATGGAATTAAACGAAGGTTTATTTGAACATGTTGCATTAGAGGTTTGTGGTACAACAGACTTCAAGTTCATGGGTCAAGACATTTCATTAAAGGCTCCATTTAAGAGATGGAACATGGTAGATGCGGTTAAGGAAGTGACTGGCGTTGACTTCTGGCAACCAATGAGTGTTGAAGAAGCATACAAGCTTGCACAAGAACACCACATCACAGTTGAACCACACCAGATGACAGTTGGACACATCATCTCCCTATTCTTCGAAGAATTCTGTGAAGATAAGATTGTACAGCCAACATTTGTATATGGTCACCCAATTGAAATTTCACCACTTGCAAAGAAGAACCCAGAAGATCCACGTTTCACAGATCGTTTTGAGTTATTAGTAAATGGTATTGAAATGGATAATGCCTTTACAGAGTTAAATGACCCTATCGATCAAAGAGAACGTTTCGAAGCTCAGCTCAAGGCAAAAGAACTTGGTGATGATGAAGCTAACGAGATGGATACAGATTACGTTGAGGCACTTGAATACGGTCTACCTCCAACAGGTGGTATCGGTTTCGGTATCGACCGCTTCGTAATGTTATTAACAGGAACAGACTCCATCCGTGATGTACTCTTATTCCCAACAATGAAAGACAGAAATAACTAAACATAAAAAGCCAGGTAATCTGGCTTTTTATATGCTTATTTACAATTTTTGATTGCATCATTTTTTGATAATAAATATACACAATATTGATTCATACTAACACCCTCTTCTTTAGAGTGTTGCGCTAAAGATCGATGAAGACTCTTTGGTAGACGTAGCTTAAACTGTCCAGAATATTCAGTAGCTGTTGGATCTGGAATAGTGATATTACTATTTAAAGCCGCAATAAGCCATTCCCTTTTAGCATCTTCAGCATTTCTAACAGCATCATCCAACGTTTTTCCAACTGTAATACAACCACTCAGTTCAGGATAACTTGCGACATATCCGCCTTCATCTGTATCAGGAATAATCTCTAAACGATATGGACATTGTAAGTAATATTCAATTGTATTCATTAAGACCCTCCTCTACTATTTTTCGAACCATTTCAACATAAATTTTTTTAATAGGTTCATGTTTTGGAATTGTAATAGGATTTTTCCCTGGTTTACGAAAAGTAAAATGACTGCTACCGCTTGATGGAGACGCCATTTGATAACCATAGTACTCTAATACCTTTTTCAACTCCTGAAAACGCATATCTTTTGATAAAGATAAAATCTTATTTAATAGTTTATCCCATTTAGACATTCATCTTCCTCCCTAGTATATTTGGTGTCATATTTGGTGTCAAGTAGTTAAGAACACTCCTACATACTATCTACTTAAAAATTCAGTACTCTCCATAAAAAACAAATAATAATGTTACAATACAATTATGAATAACCTTTCAAAAACATACTTAACAAAAGCATTGACTCGATTAGAGAAATATTTACCTGATACTACAGATATCCTTTTCGATTGG
>CALHUY010000037.1 GCA_938039295.1 uncultured Solobacterium sp. | reverse complement strand
GAATATATTTCTGTAGTAGATCATTTAAATCAATACATCGAAGAGAATATAAATAAAATCAAAAATTATGCAAATAGCATTGCTGAATTAAAATGTGACTGGGATAAACTCAATCAGTACTTTTTAAAATTATTAAAATATTAAAGTAATTAGTAAATGAAAATATAAGGCTCTCATATTATATAAGCCTTGTATTTTTTTATATTTAATGATGAATGATATTTAATTACAAATAGTATATTAAAATAATGCAAAGTTTACTTGACATAATGTGCAAAGTTAACTATACTTTAAATGCAAAGTAAACTTTGCGCATATATCGATATATCAGATAGGAGTATAAAGGTGAAAAATAGAATAAAGGAATTAAGAAAGGAACATAAGCTTTCTCAAGGTGAACTTGCAGATTTAGTTGGTACGACGAGACAGACGATAACTTCAATTGAAGTAGGGAAGTATACTGCCTCATTACCACTAGCGTATAAGATTGCGAAGCAGTTTTCATTGAGTATTGAAGAAGTATTTGATTTTTCAGAATTAGAGGAAGAGGAATAAACATGGACAAGAAATTATTAAAGGCAAAACAAGAATTACAAAAATATACAAATATTTGGATAGTGATTGCAATATGTTCAGTATTGCTTCTTATTCTAGATAGATTAGGATATCTGACTAGATCATATGTAGATCGTAACTTTGCTAACTATATGAATGGATTTTATATGGGGCTATTTATTGTAATAATCGTGGGAGCTGTGTGTAATATTGTAAAGAATTATAAAGCAATGAAGAATGAAAAAGATTTGATGCGTTTATATAATGAGATGCATGATGAAAGATGCCGTCAGATTGAACTTGTGTCCAAACGTCAAGCATTTTTGATTGCGGAAGATTTATTGTTGGTAGCTGCTGTGATTGCAAGTTTCATAAATTCTTATCTATTCGCTGGTATCATCATTTCAATGATTGTATTTATCTTTACTTCTATTTTTTGTAGGGAATATTACAAGAGAACTTATACAGGAGAAGAGTAAGTATACTATGACAATAAAGATATTATTTGTTTGTCATGGAAATATCTGTCGTTCGCCAATGGCAGAGTACATCTTTCGTAAGCTAGTAAGTGATGCTGGTGTTAGTGATAAATTTGAGATAGCTTCTGCCGCAACTAGTTCGGAAGAGATATGGAATGGTAGAGGTAATCCAGTATATCCTGCCGCAAAACAAAAACTATGTGAGCATGGTATTAGCTGTGATGATAAGCGGGCACGCCAAATTACAACTAATGATTATGCGTACTATGATTTACTTATAGGAATGGATGAGATGAATATTCGTAATATGAAACGTCTATACCATAATGATCCAGAAGGTAAGATCCATTTATTATTAGAATATACAGGTAATTGTAAAAGTATTTCTGATCCATGGTATAGTGGTGACTTCGAGGCAGCATATTGTGAAATCGAAGAAGGCTGTATTGCACTATTTGAATATCTTACAAATGAATTGAAATGAAACTGGGCATCTACTATAGTAGATGTCTTTTTGTAACTGCTTACTTTTTTAAATATGAAAAAAATATGCTTGAGTTACAGGATTTATGTCCGTTTTACCTGTAATTTTGAGATGAAAAGGACTATAATATAGGCGCTAATGTTTATGGGAGGTGGCTATGGAAATAGAAGTAATTCAAGATCTTATTAAGATGGATGAAGATACACGAAATAGGATCAATAATGCCCATGAATTGAAATACAAATTGAAGCAGGCAATCGAGCAGGAGAAAAAGAAACTGACAGATGAAGCTTGGGCCAATGTAGAGACACAAGTTAAATCAATGCGTGAAGAAATTCGTACGACTCATGAGAAGAAACAGGCAGAAGCGAAAGCGATGTATGAGAAGGAATCAAAGCGTATCACAGATATGTTTTATGCAAATAAGGAACGCTGGATTCAAATGATTGCGGATTATACGGTTGGAAAAAGAGAACAGGAGTAGCGAATGAGCAAATCAAGTAATGCGATTACCGCAAAGGCGAGAGCGATGCTTGCAGAACATTTGACACCTGTTGATTACGCATCGATGTTACAGAAAAAGACAATTGGTGATCTTGCAGTATTCTTGCAGAATCATCCTCTCTATAAAGAGTCCTTGGAAGGAATTAATCCAAAGGCGATACATCGTGGACAATTAGAAGTTTTACTTCGTACAGGTGTATTCAATCGATTTGCGAAGCTAATTCGCTATGCGGATGATAATGCAAAACATTTTGGTCATATTGCTGTAATGGAAACTGAAATCGAACTCATTTTGATGAAGCTACATACATTATCCGATCAAGATAATGAAACACTTCGTCAGAATATGATTTCTAAATTACCTTTATATATAGGTAACTATACATCTTTTCCTTTAGAAGATTTGGCAAAGAGTTCCACATTCCAGGATGTTTTAACATTAATGAAAGGCACATCTTATTACGATGTACTAAAGAAGTATGAACAGAAGTCATTAGAAGATGTTGATTTTATCAGTTTGGAACATTCCTTGCGTACTAGATATTACGCAACATGTCTAGATACGATCGATAGGTATTCCAATAACGTATCAAAAGATAAGATGAAGGAAATTGTTCTATCTCGTATTGAATTAGAGAATATTGCTATTATCTATCGTTTGAAAAAGTATTTCACAGTATCAAAGGAATACGTAAAACAGATGCTTGTTAACTATTGTTGTTTCTTCCGCATGAAGGATTTATATGACATGGTTGATAATGATAGTGCTGAACAAGTTATTCAAAGATTAGAGAAGTCAAGATACAAAGCATATTTGTCGAATCAAAAGTTCCTTTATATTGAACACTATGCACAACGCATTAGTTTTAATATGAGTGCACATTTCATTCGTACATATACCGATCCAAATCTTGCACTATTAGCATATATAATATTGGCTGATATTGAGATTCAAAATGTCATTGATATTATCGAAAGTGTAAGATATCAAATTCCGCAAGAGCGCGTGAAAGCTCTATTGATTTATTAAGAAAGGAACGCACATGGCTATTGAGAAAATGAAATTTGTCAGTGTGTGCACGGACCCAGAACATCGAGATGCGATGTTAC
Organism: uncultured Solobacterium sp.; assembly: GCA_938039295.1. Taxonomy (GTDB): domain Bacteria; phylum Bacillota_I; class Bacilli_A; order Erysipelotrichales; family Erysipelotrichaceae; genus Bulleidia. The sequence goes on along the minus strand of CALHUY010000037.1, from coordinate 96 downwards.
TAGCGGGGATGAACACAGGTCTGTTACAGCCAGAGATAGCGACCAATATTATCAATGAAGATAATAATGGAAGTCTTATCAGTACGGATAATCCTT
>CALHUY010000036.1 GCA_938039295.1 uncultured Solobacterium sp. | reverse complement strand
CCCCATGTAATTTTAAAGCGATTTTTTCTAAAACCCCAAGTTATTTTACATTACTCTTTTTATATCTATTCTAATTCAAACGCACCTGTATATAGCTGGTAGTACTGCCCTTTTTGAGCAAGTAATTCTTCATGCGTACCACGTTCAATAATACGTCCATGGTCTAATACAATAATAACATTTGAATTCTTAACCGTAGATAGACGATGAGCAATCACAAATACAGTACGTCCATTCATCAAACGATCCATACCAGTTTGTACAATCTGCTCTGTACGTGTATCGATAGAAGAAGTAGCCTCATCCATAATCATAACTGGAGGATCTGCAACTGCAGCTCTAGCAATTGCCAATAACTGACACTGACCTTGTGAAAGATTTGAACCATCACCATTCAACATAGTTTGATAACCTTCTGGTAAATGGCGAATAAAGCCATCTGCACCCGCGAGTTTTGCGGCTGCGATACATTCCTCATCTGTCGCATTTAAGCGTCCATAACGAATATTATCCATTACAGTACCTGTAAACAATACGGTATCCTGTAATACAATACCTAAAGATTTTCGTAAGGAAGACTTCTTAATCTTATTGATATTAATACCGTCATAGCGAATCTTTCCATCTGCGATGTCATAGAAACGGTTGATAAGGTTCGTAATTGTTGTCTTACCCGCACCTGTCGCACCAACAAAGGCAATCTTTTGACCAGGTTTACCAAATAGTGTTACATCATGCAAGATAATCTTATCTGGATTATACGCAAAGTCTACACTATCGAAACGAACATCACCCGCAACCTTTGTGTAAGTCACTGTGCCATCTTCATGTGGATACTTCCAAGCCCAAATTTCAGTCTGTTCATCTGTTTCTTTCAGCTCGCCATCTTTTTCAGTTGCGTTGACAAGTGTAACAATTCCATCATCTACTTCAGGCTCTTGATCAAGTAATTCAAATACACGCTCCGCACCCGCTAGACCCATTACAATTGAGTTAATCTGTGGGGAAATCTGCTGAATCATACCTGCAAACTGGCGTGACATTCCTAGGAATGGAACAATTACTGCAATTGAGAAAGGCAATCCTGAAATGGATATATTTGGAAGCTTCTCTTGAATAAAGATACCACCCGCTACCGCAACGAATACATAAATTAAATAGTTTACGTTGTTTAAGACTGGCATCAAGATATTGGAATAACGGTTAGCTGTATTGGAAGCCTTATATAGCTCATTATTTGCTTGATTGAAAATTTCCTCAGCTTCATCCTGGTGATTAAACACTTTGATTACCTTTTGTCCATTCACCATCTCTTCAATGACACCTTCCGTCTTACCAGTTGCCTTTTGTTGTAGGATGAAGTACTTCGCAGAAAGACCACCAAGCTTACGTGTAATTTCAATGGAAATTGCTGCACCGATTAAGATGACCGCTGCCATAGGAATACTGTAATAGAACATAATCGCGATAATCGTTATAATTGTCACCGCAGAAATCAAAAGCTGTGGGAAACTCTGAGAAATCATCTGTCGCATAGCATCGATATCATTTGTATAGTGAGACATGATATCACCATGTGGATGTGTATCGAAATAACGAATAGGCAACTTCTGCATATGCGTAAATACTTCTTTACGTATCTTGTGCAGAACACCCTGTGTAAAGAACGCCATTAACTGGCTATATACAATACCAATAATTAGCGCAACAAAGTAAATCATTGCTAGTGTTGTAACAAGTTTTACAATAAATGGTTTTGTGACCTCCCAAGTCCATCCCTGCTCCCAAGCTTGTTGTAATACAGCAATAACGTTCTGCTGGAAAATGGAAGGTAGTGCACCCAAGATAGCATTGATAATAATTAATACCACAATCAGTGGGAATAGAATTGGATAGTAGGATACTACCATCTTCATAATTCTCTTGAAGGATTTTTTGCGATTCGTTTGTTTCTGATTCATATTAACGAACACCTCCTTCTCCCACAATCTCCTCAGTGCCTTGTTTATTCTGAGATAGATAAACTTCACGGTAGATTTGATTTGTCTTTAGTAGCTCTTCACTTGTACCAATTGCATCGATCTTACCACCATCTAAAACGATGATACGGTCTGCATCTTCTACAGATGAAGTTCTTTGGGCAATGATGATCTTTGTTGTTTCTGGGATATATTCTTTCATTGCCTTACGGATGATTGCGTCTGTCTTTGTATCTACGGCAGAGGTTGAATCATCCATAATTAAAATCTTAGGTTGTTTTAGGAGTGCTCTTGCGATACAGAGTCTTTGTTTCTGACCACCAGAAACGTTTGTACCACCTTGTTCAATCCAAGTATCATAGCCATCTGGAAGCTGTTCAATAAACTCATCTGCACAAGCCAAATGACATACATGCTTCACTTCTTCTAATGTTGCGTCCTTATTACCCCAACGGATATTGTCCGCAATCGTACCTGAGAATAATACATTCTTCTGTAACACCATCGCAACAGAATCACGTAATGTCACAAGATCATAGTCTCTAACATCTTCTTTACCAACACGTACTGTACCTTCAGTAACATCGTATAGACGTGGAATCAACTGCACCAGAGAAGACTTCGCAGAACCAGTTCCACCGATGATACCAATTGTTTCACCAGATTGGATATGAATATCAATATCTTCTAGGACAGGACGCTCAGCAGTAGGAGAATACTTAAATCTTACGTGATCAAAGTCAATCGAACCATCCTTCACTTCTGTAATAGCATTTTCCTTTGATGTAATTGAGCTCTTCTCATTTAATACTTCAACGATACGCTTGCAGGACTCTTCAGAGAAAGTAATCATTACAAATACCATCGATAACATCATCAAGGAAACCATGATTTGGAATCCATAAGTCATCAAGGTAGATAACTGTCCTACATCTAAGCTTGTTGCATTTGTTTTGATGATCATTTCAGAACCAAACATCAATACAAATAACATAACCGCATAAATACTTATCTGCATTAACGGATTATTCAATGCGATAATCTGCTCTGCACGTGTAAACATTTTGCGAATATCATTTGAGGTTTCATCAAATTTATTAATTTCATAGTCTTCGCGCACAAAGGATTTCACAACACGAATACCCTTTACATTTTCTTCTACGATACGTGTAATCTTATCAAACAGAGGAAATCCCTTTTTAAAGATTGGCATAACTGTTTTGACAATCAGATATAATCCAATTCCTAAGAATGGAATAATAATCAAAAAGATAACTGCCATTGTTCCACCCATAATATATGCCATTGTAAAGGAGAATATTAAATTTAGTGGAGCACGTACAGCAGTACGGATAATCATCATAAATGCCATCTGCACATTTTGAATATCCGTCGTTAATCGAGTGACAAGTGACGCAGATGAGAACTTATCAATATTTGAAAATGAAAATTTCTGGATATTGGTGAAGATATCATAACGTAAGTTACGTGCAAATCCTGTACTAGCCTCTGCACAATAGATACCTGCTAGATATCCACACAATAGCGAAAGTAGTGATAAAACAACTAACTTCCATGCATATCCTAAAATCACTGATAAATCACAGCCTGCTTTGATATCATTGATCAGTAATGAAATTAAAAATGGAATTAACGCCTCAATGATTACTTCACCCACGACAAAGGTCGGTGTCAGTATTGTTGCCAGTTTAAACTCACGAATACTTTTCAATAACTGCTTAACCATTTATACCTCCTTCAATTTACTTGAATAGTCTACACTAATTTTTAAAAAATTATAAAGGAAAGATATTCTATCTTTCCCTATTAATTTACTTTGTAAAACTCTTCTAATGTAAGCCCTGAATCATAGACTTTCTTAGCTTCTTCAATTCCGATATATCTAAAACTCCACGGATTATACGCAATACCTGTAATCGCTTCTTTTCCACGAGGGAAACGGAAGATAAACCCGTATTCGTAACTATGCTTTAATAACCACTGATACGCAGCTGTTGTTTCAAATGAATCATCAATATCATGGTCACGATTATCATCAGATAAATCAACTGCCAAACCAAGTTGATGTTCACAAGCACCAGGAATCGCATCATATTGATCAGCTAAAGCTTTACCATCAGTACGTACATATGTATTATATAGTTCTAATTGTTGTTCATACGAACGATAGCCACTTACTAAGTATAAATTAATATTATCCCTACGTGCAGCTTCAAACATGTTCACTAATGCACTCGCCGCTTCACTACGTAAGTATTGTGTACCATTCGAATTAACATTGACTATAGTCAAGTCAGCTGGAACATAAGCAGAATCAATCGGATGATTCTTATTTGTAATCTTCTGAATAGAAGATACAGTCGTCGTATCTATTGTTGATTCAGGAGTTGGAGTAGGAGTTGGTGATGGTGTAGGACTAGGGCTTGGTGTAGTTTCTACTGAACTATTCTGACTCGACTGAATAACGGATAAACAATCTTTGCAATCTTTCTCAGATAAAGTACGTGGTGTAAGGAACATTAACTTAAATAATAAGATAAATAAAACACCAAACAAAATTGAAAAAAGACCAATCAGTATGCGGATTCGTAATTGATATTTATCTGTGCTTTTCATGGATAATATTATAACATCTAAACCCATAAAAAGTATAAAAAAAGGGAGAGCGATGGAAAACCATGCTCTCGATGACCCG
>CALHUY010000035.1 GCA_938039295.1 uncultured Solobacterium sp. | reverse complement strand
CCACTGAAATTACTACACCAATGAATTGGCATGCATGTCCATATGTTTTCGCAAGTTCTGGTTTTTGTTGTCCCAAACTCTTACCAATGAGTGACACTGCCGCAACCTGCATACCATCCGCAAACGCAAAACCTAATGACATAATGTTCATGCCAACCTGATATGCCGCAAATTGGTCTGTACCAAGTTTTGCGGCAAGTACAGCCGTTGTCATAAAACCTACACGCATGGCCCAGTTTTCAAAAAGAATATTCGCACCTAATTTTTGAATTGCATGAAATGATTCAAAGTCTGGACGAATCTTCTCTTCTAAAATATAAGATATCGATACATAACTATCCTTCTGGAATAAAGAGTGTACACTCATAGCACAGGCAAATACCGTACCTAATACTGTCGCAAAGGCTGCCCCAAATAAACCCCATTTCGGAAAACCAAAGTTACCACCTATCAATAGATAGTTAAAGATAATATTCACAATCGATGATGTCACATTCGTAATCATCGCAATCTTTGTATTTCCTGCACCACGTTGCGCTGCATTAATGACAAGCGATAATACATTAAATATCATACCAACCTGTATCACACGAAAGTAAATCACCGCACCCTCATGCGTATCCGCATTCGATCCACATATCGCAATTAACGGATTTGCAAAAATAACTGTTACAATCGTCAACACAACACATAATAGTACAATCATCATAAGTGCTGTCACCAACACCTGATTTGCATTCCTACGATTGTTCTGTCCAAGTCTTCGTGCGACTAATGCAGATACCGCAACATTAATCGCAAAGAAGAAACTTAAACTAAGAAACTTTGGTTGAATAATTAAACCAGTCGCCGCAACCGCATATGTACCCATTGAGGAAACCATGAAAGTATCGATAATACCCGCAAGAGACACAAAAACACTTTCCAGCACAGCTGGCCATGCCATACGTATCGCTTCTCTATAATGTTCTCTAGCGATATTCTTCAACATCCTCATTTCCCCTATCTATTTGAAACCTCACTTCATTTGAAGTGAGGTCTTTCATTATGCGTTTAATTTCTTTTCGATATCTTCGATATC
>CALHUY010000034.1 GCA_938039295.1 uncultured Solobacterium sp. | reverse complement strand
TTGATAAGCTAATGGCATCTGGTGCTAATACATATGCACAGATTGACCAGGTTGCCTTGAGTAATGCAAATGATTGGAAGTTCAAGTTCGTAGACCTACTCAAATACGACATGGTAAACGATGCACAGGATACATCAAATCCAAATATCTACTTTACACGAGAAATGAATTCAGCTGGCAACTGGGTAGCAAATGAAGCAACTGCTACATTTGGAACTCAGACAATTAGAGTTAACTATACAGCCACTATAAATGCTTCTGGTGCATATGATCAGGAAATTAGTAATGAAGAAGTTCAGTATAGAAACATCGAAGTTACAAAGAAGTGGGTTGGTGGTATTGCTAGTCAAGTTGAAGTACAGTTATATAAGGATGGTGTAGCAGAAGGTGCTCCAGTCATCTTAAATGCTGCAAACAACTGGACAACAACATATACAAATCTTGTAGTAAGAGATGCTGGTAAGACAATTGATAACGCTTATGAAGTACGTGAAGTTGGTGAATCTAGCAACGTTATCACAATTGATGGTGTGAAGTATCAAGTTACATATGGATTGATTGACGCAAATGGTAAGATGGAAATTACAAATAAGAAGGAACCTACTCCATCAACACCAAGTGTTGAAACAGGTGATTCAAGTAATCTTCCTCTCAATGCATCCATTCTTGTGATGTCATTGTTAGTTGCAGCATTTGTAGCTAAAAAGAAGATAATTTTAAGTAAATAAACAATAGAGAGATGAGTTGGCTCATCTCTCTATTAAGTTATAATGTTTCAATAAATTCTTCTTTACTTTTACGTGCTGTATGTAAGTGTGAAGGTTTTGCGTCTTCTTCTGGATATCCAACGGGGAAGATAGCAATTAAGTTATAGGATTCCATCATTGGGAATACTTCTTTAATCTTTTCTGGTTGGAAGTTTCCAATCCAAGTAGAGGCAAGACCTTGATCTTGAATTGCAAGCATGATGTGTGTTGCGACAATACTTGCGTCTACATCCGCAAAGTTCATAGAATCAGCTTCACGTACCCATCCTTGACTTGCATCACTACCAACGATGAAGCAAGCAGGGGATGTATGAAGGAATTTCTGTTGTGTTACGGATTTGATTTTCTCTAGTGCTTGTGGTGATTGAATCAACCAGACTTTTAATGGCTGAAAGTTATGAGCGGTAGGTGCTGCAATCGCTGCTTGTTTAATAGCTTCTAACTTCTCAGATTCGATAGGTCTAGAAGAAATCTTACGGCAAGAATAACGTTCTTTCGCTAATGTAGTAAAGTTCATAGTTGGTCTCCTTATCCAGAGTTTCTTAATCCAGTTGCGATACCGTTGATAGTAACGTGGATTGTCTTTTCAAGTTCTTCTGTGTATTGTCCTTGGCGGATACGTTTAATTAATTCAATTTGAATATAGTTTAAGATATCGAAGTAAGGAAGACGATAGTCTAAGCTTCCTCTTAATGCAGGTAAATCTTGAATAAGTTCCGTGTGTTTTTCAATCTGTAATAGTACTTTCTTTGTAAGTTGCCATTCAGCTTCAATACGATCAAATACAGAGCGTATTTCTTCATCCTCACAAAGGTTACTATATTGTTTAGCAATGTCCATATTGGACTTGGAAAGCACCATGTCGGCATTCTCTAATAAGGATTTAAAGAATGGCCATGTCTGATACATCTGTTGTAATTGTGCTAGGTTTTCTTCTGGATTTTTGTCGATGTATTGTTGCATTGCTGAACCAATGCCATACCAGCCTGGCAACATAATACGATTCTGTGACCAAGAGAATACCCATGGGATTGCGCGTAAGCCATTGATATCTGTAATTGTCTTACGTGCTGCTGGGCGTGAGCCAATATTTAAGCTAGATATTTCTTTGATTGGACTTGCCGCAAAGAAGTATTGATAGAAATGTGGGTCATTGAATACTAAATCGCGGTAGATTACATTTGAGTTTTCTACAATTGGATCCATGATAGTGTAGTATTCACGTAAAGTTTCTTTACTTAAAACCATTGGGTTTACCATGCGGTTTAAAGTAGAAGAAATTAACATTTCTAAATTGTAGTAAGCTGAATCTCGATTACCATACTTGTTACCGATAACTTCTCCTTGTTCGGTTAGACGGATACGGTCTTTGATTGAACCGAATGGTTGAGAAGTAATCGCATCATAGGAAGGTCCACCACCACGGCCAACTGTTCCACCACGACCATGGAAGAATGTAATCTTCACACCGCATTCGTCACCGATGGCTGAAAGTTCACGCTGTGCTTTATATAAATGCCAGCCTGAAGATAGATATCCTCCATCCTTGTTAGAATCAGAGTAACCAAGCATAATTTCTTGGTAGAATTTTTGGTCATTTAACCACTTTCTAACAAGAGGGATATTTAAGTATGTACGCATGATTTCATTTGCGTTCTGCAAGTCTTCGATTGTTTCAAAGAGAGGTACAATCTGCATACGACTATGCTCGCTATCAACTAAACCAACTTCTTTGAGAAGGATTGCTAATTCGAACATATCAGAGATACTTTCAGAGTGGGAGATGATATGTTGACGAATCACATTTTCACCCATGCGGTCTTTGAGCTCTCTTGCGGTTTTGAAGATTGCAAGTTCCTTGGATAATAGTTCTGATTTTGGTGTGTGTGTTGCGGACAAGATACGTGGATCATTTGTTAAAAGATCTAATAGTAGGGTACACTTCTTTTCTTCGTCAAGACTACTATAGTCTTGTTCGATATTTGCGGACTTCAACAGTTCAGCAACACAAGCCTCTAGAACGCTAGAGTCTTGACGCAGGTCAATACTTGCAAGATAGAAGCCAAAGATTTCTGTAGCTTGTAATACCTCGCTGAAGCTACCAGTTGTTAAAATTGCATCATTATTTTCGATAAGAGATTTTTTAATCGTAAGTAAATCGTTTTGGAATTGTTCAACTGTTTCATACCAAACTTCATGATTTGTGTTTTGTGTGAAGTTACTATAAGTGTTTTGTAGTCTTTCTAGAATATAGTGGAAAGCTTTACGATATGGCTCTTTTTCACGATATACAGATGTATCACTAGAAAGGGCGGCCATCTTTTCAACGTCGCTAGAGACGTGTGAGATACTAGATGATACTGCATAGTAGAAATACATTTCCTCAATCTTATGGATGTAGTAATTTAAGATTACTTCAGCTTGTGTTGTTGCAGAGATTTCTAGTGTTTCTGCAGTAACGAATGGATTACCATCACGGTCACCACCAATCCACATACCCATTGTAATAGGGGTGGCAGCACTTACATCGATACCGTGTTTTGCGGCTTCCTTACGATATTGTGCAGTAAGAGCTGTAATTGCCGGAATCAAAGAAGTATTGTAATAGTCAGTTACATTACGAATTTCATTCTTAACTTTTAACTTCTTTTCACGGATCATGTCCGTTTCCATGATTAATTCAATTAAGCGGTGGAGATTATCATTCCACTTACGCTTATTGATAGAACCTTCTTTACAGTCACGATCTTTACGTAATAGATGATGGATTTTATTTGTTAGATCCAGCATAGACTTACGCTGTACTTGTGTAGGGTGTGCAGTAAGTACTGGTACTACATTTAAGTTCTCTAAGATTTCCTTTGCGTTTTCACTCTTAGAGATAATATTCATTTGCGTAGAAATCTTACCTAGGTAATCTTGGTCAATATTATTTTGTAAATTAACTTGGTATGCTAGGTCTACATCTTCTGTAATATTGATTAATAAAGGTAAAACTGAGAAATATCTAGAGATGATATCTAAGTCTTCATTTGATAATGAAGTGATTAAATCAGTTAACTTATCATATTCATGATTTGCGGATAAAGTTGAGAGCTCATCAATCAGATGGAATTTATCAGAAGGGATCATATTTTGCGTTGCGGTATTCAAAAGATTCTTAAGTATTTGAATTTCTTCTTCAATGGCAGCGATATTATTACTGTTTTCTAACTTCGGTAACATGATGATACCTCCTTTATAACGATAGAATTATAGCATTATTCCTATAGAATGGTGATATGACTTGACGAAAGCAGTGATTTCCAATACCATTTGTTGTGCATAAAACTTTATAAAGTGGCTAAAATACAGTCAAAAGTGATACATTAGCGATAGAGCTAATGTATTTTGTTTCTATAGATATTAATTGAAGAGTTATTCAACTATGCAAAGGAATTTACAATGAAATATTTTATCAAACGTTTATTACGTACAATTCCTATTGTCATAGGAGTTACGTTCATTACATTCAGTTTAATTTATCTCTCTCCAAGTGATCCAGCACACATGCATTTCCATCAAGCAGGAGCTCCGGCAACGGAAGAGATGTTGGAACAGTTTCGCCATGAACATCACTTGGATGAGCCTTTCTTTACACAATATACAAACTGGTGGATATCTTTCTTAAAAGGAGACTTCGGTACTTCTTATCGGGATAGTCGTCCTGTATCAGAAAAAATTATCAAAGCTGCTCCATATACAATCTCGATTGCAGTGAATAGTATGGTCTTAACTTTAATTGTTTCAATACCACTTGGTATCTATTGTGCATATCGTAAACAATCGTTCCTTACAAAATTATTGGATATGATTACGCAAGTAGGAATATCTATTCCAACATTTATGATAGGTTTATTACTATTGTATTTATTTACTTCTGTATTCCATATCTTTAGTGTTATACCAAAAGATAGTACAGCTATTATCATGCCTAGTATAACTATCATGCTTGGTATGTCGTTTCGCTACATTAAGCAGATTCAAAAGATTGCAAGTCGTGAACTAGAGAAAGATTATATGAAGGGTTTACGTGCAAGAGGGATTGGTACATTCTCAATTCTATTTCATACGGTTTTACGTAATGCAATGGTTGAAGTAATTACACTAACTGCAGTTTCATTTGGGAGTCTTTTAAGTGGTGTTGCATTAATTGAAACAATCTTTAATTGGCCTGGACTTGGAAAACTATTGGTGGATGCAGTTGTTAGTAAAGATATCCCGATGATTCAAGCTGTTGTAGTTTGGCTTGTATTAGCATATGTTATTATCAATTTAATAGCAGATTTACTCTATGGAATCTTTGATGCACGAATACGGTTAGGTGGTGATACACATGAAGCTTAATCGTAAACAGTGGTTGATTATTGTCATGCTTGCAGGATTATTACTATGTAGTGTTTTAATGGAATTAACCTTGTCAAAGGTAATTTCAGAATCAAATCTAGCAATTCGTTTACAAGCACCTAGTATACATCACTTTTTTGGGACAGATGCTTTCGGTAGAGATGTATTTGTACGTACAATCGCAGCTGCCAATATTAGTATTCTTTCAGCAATCGTGATTGTGCTGGTAGCTGGTGGATTTGGTATCTTTGTTGGTATGGTGAGTGGTTATACAGGTGGCTTTTTGGATGAAGTACTGATGGGTATCTGTGATCTTTTCTTAGCATTTCCACAGATGTTAATCGCTATTGCAATTGCAGGAATATTAGGTGGTGGACTATATAATGCGATGATTGCATTAGCAATTAGCGATTGGATGTTATTTGCTCGCTTAGCAAGATCAGCAACTTTAAAAGAGAAATCAGAATTATATGTTACTGCCGCAAGGTTTGCAGGGCTAAGTGATATTGAAATACTGCTAAAGCATATCCTACCAAACATTCGAAACTTACTAATTGTTACACTTACATTAAATTTTGCGAATATGTTATTGTCGTTAGCGGGACTTAGTTTTTTAGGAATTGGTGTTAAAGTGCCAACTCCAGAATGGGGTTCTATGATTAGTGAAGGAAGACAGTATTTAGCATCCGCACCATGGATTTCATTATTTCCGTGTCTATTTATCTTCATCACTGTATTTTTAATAAACCAATTCGGAAAGAGTTTTAGTTATCAGGAGGGGAAACAAAATGAAACGATTGATTAAAACAATATTTATAGCTATGACATTAGCGATGTCTGCATGTACACCAACACAGAAAACGGATGAGGCTGTAAATCGTAAAATCCACATTGGTACAGAACAGTTTACTGCATCACTTGATTCTGCTTTAGAGTGGAATGGGTGGTTTACTGTCCGTTATGGTATTGGTGAAACCTTATTTAAAGTAGAAGATGATATGCAGATTAAACCATGGCTTGTATCAAATGCAGAAAATGTCGATATAAAGACATGGAAGTTAACACTACGTGAGAATATCAAATTCTCTGATGGGACAACAATGGACGCCAAAAGTGTAGTTGATAATCTGCATCATATTGCACAAGAAAATGCAAGAGCTGCTTTCTTGCAGGGTGCAGAATATGAAATTGATGGTTACACAATCACAATTAAGACTGTAGAACCACGTGCAACATTACTCTCTGATTTAAGTGATCCAATGTTTGCAATATTAAATTTAACTTCTAAGGAAGAGAGGGCTACAATGCCAATTGGTACAGGTCCTTATAAAGTAAAGACATTTACAGCTGATCAAGAAATTGTATTAGAACCAAATACAAACTATTGGAATGGAACACCAAAGCTAGATGAAATTACAGTTACGAAGATGCTCGAAAAAGAAACTGCAATTCTAGCGCTTAAGAATCATGAATTAGATGCATATACGGAAATGAATCCAGAGGGAATTAAGCAACTACAGGATAGTGGTGAATTTGATATTCATACAATTCCTTCTAGTCGTGTATATTCTCTGTATATGAATACAGAAAAACTTACGGATATATCACTTCGTAAAGCAATTGCAAAAGCAATCGATAAAGAGTCTATTGCAAAATACTTATTAGATGGCACAATGACCGCAACAGATACTCCATTTACAAGTGATTCTGAGTATGCATTACCAAGTTCTAATGTAAGCTCTTATAACGAAGCAGAAGCGAAACAAATCCTTGAGTCTGCTGGTTATGTGGATACTGATGGTGATGGCTATGTTGAAAAGGATGGTCAAAATATTTCTCTTACAATCGCATACTACAAACGTCTATCCCAAGAAGCGATTGCGACAGAGTTGCAGTCTGCACTGAAGAAGATTGGTATTCAATCTGAATTACAACTACATGAAGGAACTAAATATCTATCAAATAAAGAATATGATTTAGGATTCTACTCGATGGTTACAATGCCTACAGGAGATCCTGCATATTATCTTAATGCGTTACTATCAGAAGGTGGTACTGTTAACTACTCTGGATATGATAACCATGCAATACAGGTATTATTAAAACAGTTAAATGATTCTTATGATACAAAGCAACGTAAGGAAATCGTAAAGCAGATTGAAGAGATGTTATTAGCGAGTTACAGCATTACTTATATTGGATTTAATAACTTGATTTTCGCAACAAGAAAAGAATTAAAGAACTTTGTTCCTCATGTTACAGACTACTATCAAATTAATGTCGATTTAGAACTTCAATCATGAGCCAAGCAATTTTAGAATTAAATCATGTGACTGCTGGATATGGTGATATAGAAGTATTGCATGATGTTTCACTTGCAGTTTATCCAGCAGAAGTCATCGGTATTGTTGGACAAAGTGGTAGTGGTAAGACAAGTTTATTAAATTGTATTCTTCAAATAGAACAAAATCTAAAAGTTACATCAGGAGAAATTTCACATTTGAATCAAAATCTCCTTACTTTAAATAAAAAAGAGTATCGTAGATTATTTCGAGATGAAATTTCGATTATTTTTCAAAACAGTAACTTTACACTTGTACCTACAAGAAAAATATCTAGTCAATTCTATGAAACTACCAAGGGTAGATTGACCAAAGAAGAGACTCGACAAAAGGCATATCACTTATTTGAGAAGTTTGAATTAAAGAATCCTGAACGTATATTTCATAGTTACCCATTTGAATTATCCATTGGTATGGCACAGCGTGTAGCGGTATCACTAGCGTTAATGAATGGTCCTTCATTATTACTTTGTGATGAGCCAACCAGTGCATTAGATGTAAAGAGTGCATATGAAATGGTGCGACAACTAAAGCAACTAAAAGAAGAAAAGGGCATGACTATGGTGGTGATTACGCATAACATTGCACTAGCAGCACAGTTATGTGATCGTATTGCGGTAATGCATCAGGGATGTATTGTAGAAGTACAAGACACAAAGACTTTAATTGAAAGTCCTATGCATGCATATACAAAACAACTACTAGCTGCTCTTCCGAAGACGGAGGATTTATGGAACGGTTAATACAAGTAGAGAATATCGTTAAAAGCTTCCGTGATAAAAAACAACAGGTATTAGCAGTTGACCATGTTTCCCTTCATCTTGATGAAGGGGAGATTCTCGGTATCATTGGTGAAAGTGGTAGTGGAAAAAGTACAGTCTTGCGACTACTATCTGGAATTATAAAACCGGATGAAGGTCAAGTAACATTATTTGGTAAACCACTTGATACCAAAGATCATAGTCGCTTTCGTGATTTACAGATGATATTTCAAGATGCAAGAGCTTCTTTTGATAAGCAGTATACGATTGAACAAAGTTTGAATGAAGTGCGAAAACATTTAAATCCAAATGCGTTAGAGAATCGCTTCTTATTGCAGGAAGTTGGATTAGATATATCTTTTGCAAATAAGTATCCACATGAGATGTCTGGTGGGGAATGTCAACGTGCAGCGATAGCACGTGCACTTGCATGTGATCCAAAAGTATTGTTGTGTGATGAAATTACAAGTGCATTAGATGTCATCACACAAGAAAAGATTTGTGGCTTATTCAGTCATCTATGTCATCAACATCATATCTCAGCCATCTTTGTATCACATGATTTACCGTTAGTTAGTAATCTTTGTGATCGTGTGATGATTATGAAGGATGGTAAGGTTGTAGAAGAAGGTAAAACGAAGGATGTGATGCAAAATCCTCAACATCCTTATACAAAAGAACTATTAAGACATATATTAAAGTTAGAAGCAGCAGAATAGGTTCTGCTGTTTTTGTATATAATCTTTTATCGTGGAATTTTCTTTTTATAGTAGAATAGAGTAAGAAAATGGAGAGACTATGAAAATCGTGCAATGTTGGTTAGAACATCCTGTTCGTAGGTTGGACCAGACTTTTACATACTTATATAACGATGAAGATATCGAAGTTGGTAGCCGTGTAACGATTCCACTCTTAAATCGTAGTGTTGTTGGATTTGTAGAGAGTATCCAAGATACAGATGAAACAAAGGATGAGATTGAAATGCGACTGGGTTTTAAGTTGCGCTATATTCAAGATGTAAAAGACCAAGAAAGTCTGATTACAGATGAATTGCATGATTTAGCGATGTGGTTAAAGGAAACGACGCTTTCAACAACGATATCTTGTTTTCAGACAATGTTGCCATCGAAGTTAAAACCTTCAACAAATGACAAGTCAATTGTAAAAGAGAAGTGGGTAAAACTCACAGATAAAGAGGTGAATTTAACTCCAAAGCAGTTAGAAGCCTATCTTTACGCACGTGATCATCAGCCATTAACATACACAGCATTGCGTAAGAATTATCCAGGACATGCACGTGCGCTGATTGAGAAAAACGCAATTCTTTTAGAAGAGAAGGAAAAAGAAGCATCAGATGATGTAAATATCAATATTGAATCTGCATTGCAGTTAACACCATTACAACAATCTGCAATGGATGAGATTAACGCTAGTCAGGATGAAGTTTATCTTTTACATGGTATTACTGGCTCTGGTAAAACAGAGGTATATTTACAGTTAGCTGCACAAGAACTTGCACAACACAAGCAAGTACTCATTTTAGTGCCAGAAATTAGTTTGACACCACAGATGATTGCTCGTGTTTCGTCTCGCTTTGGACATGCATTAGCAATCTATCATAGTGGTCTAAGCGACCAAGAAAAATATGAACAATACCGCAAGGTAAAGACTGGTAGAGCATCGATAGTCGTTGGTACTAGAAGTGCAGTATTTTTGCCATTTAAAAATCTAGGCTTAATTGTCATGGATGAAGAACATGATAACTCCTATAAACAAGATAACCAACCAGCATATCATTGTCGTGATGTCGCTATCTGGAGAGGGCATTATCACCGCTGCAAAGTGATACTTGGCTCAGCGACACCCGCATTAGAAAGCTATGCACGTGCGTTAAAGAATGTATATCACTTGGTTAGGATGAATGAGCGCATTAATCAAACTCTACCAAATATTCAGATTGTCTCGATCAAGGATAATATCAAGAAAAATGGTCACTACATCATCACTGATGATTTACAAAATAAGATACAAGAGAGATTAAATAAACATGAGCAATGTATATTACTCTTAAATCGACGTGGTTATGTGACGCAATTACGTTGTAAGTCTTGTCAAGAAGTTGTGAAATGCCCGCATTGTGATTTAGCAATGAGTTATCATCGTGATGTGAATCGTTTAAAGTGTCATGCCTGTGGTACAGAGATTGCTGTACCAAAGGAATGCCCACATTGTCATAGCCGTACGGGCTTTACTACAATGGGTTTTGGCACGGAAAAATTAGAAGCAGAGGTACATGCATTATTTCCTGATGCTAGGGTATTGCGCATGGATGCGGATACGACAGGTAGAAAGAATGCACATCAAAAGATATTACAAGCATTTGGTAGTCATGAAGCAGATATCTTATTAGGTACACAGATGATAGCGAAGGGTTTGGATTATCCATATGTTACATTAGTTGGTGTAATCAATGGGGATGAAGGCTTACAGCGAACAGACTTCCGAAGTTGTGAAATGACCTTTGATCTGTTGATGCAAGCAGGTGGAAGAAGTGGTAGAGCGGATACGGCTGGTGAAGTGGTATATCAAGTATTTTATCCAAGTCACTATGCAGTTCAGTGCGCTGCAAAACAAGACTATGAAGCCTTCTTTAAAAGTGAGATGAAGTTTCGTCATGCAGGGCAATATCCACCATATACATACTTGATTGCCTTAACAATTCAAGGTCGTAAAGATGATGTGGTGATGAAACAAGCTATGGTAATCAAAAATGAAATCGTTGGAGATTTTAAAACGATTGGTATCATTTCGTTATTAAAGATACAAGATTTATATCGCTATCGAATCTTGTTAAAGGGTAAGGACTTAGATTCGATGAGACGAGCTGTAGCAAAGTTTTTGTCTACGACAAAGATTGATGTGACTGGATTACGGATTGATATTAATCCAATGTATTTAGATTAAAGGAGTTTATATGAAAGACTTATTAAAATATCGCAATGAACTGTTATGTGGTGAAAAGATAACACTTAGAGGTACAACAGCTGAGGATGAAGCAATCCTAGCAAAGTGGTGGAATGAAGAAACAATGTTGTTGGGGAATCGTTCAAGAATCATTCCTACTTTTGCAGAAGAGAATTCGTCATTGTTTCATGGTTGGTCATCCAACCAGGCAAGAACTGGCTTTGGTTTAACAATCGAGAATAAGCAGGGTGAAGTAGTAGGTCATATTACTGCTTTCAATCTATCAATGCCAGAAATGATTGCGACAATCGGTATCCTGGTGGGACCTGAACATCAAGGTAAAGGTTATGGTACTGAGGCGATGCGTAAAGCAATTCGCATCTGTTTTGAAGAATTAAATGCACATAAAGTAGAGTTAAATGTATTCTCATACAATGAAAATGCAATCAAGATGTATGAGAAGGTTGGCTTTGTGGTAGAGGGCAGAAGAAGAGCTGCTTCCTACCACCATGGTCAGTTTTATGATGTTTTGACCATGGGAATTCTTCGAGAAGAGTATTTTGTAAAATAAATTAGAACTTGTGAGGGTGTCATGATTATAAGGGAATTTCTATCTGAAGAGGCTGAAGAAGTATCGAAGTTGATTGCAAAAACATTAAGAGAAGTTAATATCAAAGATTATACAATGGAATATATTGAAAATAGCATTCAAAAATTGCAGCCAAAAAATATTTTAGAACGTGCAAAATGGAATCATTTTTATGTTGCATATGAGGAAAACAAAATAATTGGCTGTGGTGCAATAGGTCCTTATTGGAATCGCGAGAATGAGAGCAGTCTGTTTACAATTTTTGTGCTTCCTGAATACCAAGGAAAAGGAATTGGTCGAAAAATCATTGAGACGCTTGAACAAGACGAATACTTCCTTCGGGCAAATAGAATCGAGATACCGGCTTCTATAACAGCAACACCTTTCTATTTGAAAATGGGTTATACATTTAAGGGAGATATTACTGAACCGGATGAAGAGATGTTAATAAGATTAGAAAAGTATCGATAAATTTTAATGAATAATAATATGTGAAGAAAAATCAAGCAATGGCAAAATTATCAAAAATGCCGATAGAAAGCGAGATTTTTCTTCTTTTTTTATATTTTTTATCTTGTATAATAATAACAAAGTGGTAGAATAGTGGTATGAAATGGAGCAAAGTGGGGGAATATTCAGATGGTGATGTTCACAGGTGAATACAGACACAATCTAGATCCGAAAAACAGACTGATTATTCCGTCGAAATACAGAGACCAGTTAACAACAAAGATTTACGTAACTGAGTGGATGGATGGATGCTTAGCTGCATTTGCGGAAAATGAATGGAACGAGTTGGTGTCAAAGCTAAATAAGTTACCAATCACAAATAAAAAAGCCCGTGCTTTCGTACGTAGTATTTTAGGAAAGTCGGATGAATGTGGTGTGGATAATCAAGGCAGAATCTTATTACCTCAATTTCAAATCTCTGATAGAGGATTTGAAAAGGCCTGTGTCATCGTAGGTGCTTCTGATCACTTCGAAATTTGGCCAGAGAAAGTATTTGAACAATACAACGAAGAATCAATGGGCGAATTAGAAGACTTTGCGGAAGACTTAACGGAGCTATTACAAGCATGAAGCACACATCAGTCTTATTAAAAGAAACGGTGGATTCGCTCAATGTTAAAGAAGATGGCATTTATGTGGATGGAACATTAGGTAGAGGAGGACATTCCGGTTATCTGATTTCTAAATTAAAGAGTGGTCATCTCTATGCGTTTGATAAAGATAGTCAAGCGATTGCGGAATCTACAGAGAACCTGAAAGATGTGTTGTCTTATATCACGATGATTCACAATGATTTTCGCTCTATGAAGGAAGAACTTGCAAAAAGAGGAATTCATGAAGTGGATGGAATCATGATGGACTTGGGAGTTAGCTCTCCACAGTTTGATGATCCTACAAGAGGATTTAGTTATCGATATGATGCACGTTTAGATATGCGTATGAATCAAGAACAACAGTTAGATGCATATCAAATCGTGAATACATATTCCTTCGAAGAACTCTGTCGTATCTTACGTGAGTATGGAGAAGAGAAATTTACAAAATCAATTGCAAGAGCGATTGAAAAACAACGAGCTATCCAACCAATTGAAACAACATTCCAATTGGTGGATGTCATTAAGTCAGCTTTACCAGACAAGGTGTTACGTCAAAAAGGACATCCAGCAAAACAGACATTCCAAGCATTACGTATTGAAGTAAATGATGAACTTGGAGCACTACAAAAAGGGTTGGAGGATGCACTGAGCTTATTAAAGCCTAATGGTAGATGTGCGATCATCACATTCCATTCCTTGGAAGATCGCATGGTCAAAAATGTGTTTAAAGAATATTCATCAGCACCTTACATTGACCCACGCATTCCAATCAAAGCATCAGATATCAAACAAGCAGATTACAACTTAATCACAAAAAAGCCAATCACTGCTACTGATGAAGAGCTAGAAGATAATCATCGCTCTCATAGTGCAAAGCTACGAGTAATAGAGAGAATAGGAGAATAGGGGATATGGCCAAGATTGTTAAAAGAAAAAAACAGAAAAAAAATACTGCATTTTTAAATTTTTCTATATGGATGTTCATGATTTCTGCTACACTTTATTTGGCTAGTTCCATATTCTTAAGAACTTATAACAATGCCTTAAGTGCTCAGACCCAACAAATGGAAGCTGATATCGTGACATTACGTACACAGAATGATGCACTAAAGGTAGAAATCTTGAACTTAGGATCAAATACACGTGTTGACGAAATCGCAGCAAGTAACGGTCTAAGTAAGAAACAGGAGAACATTGTCACTATCACAGGTGGATCTAGCAAGACAACTGGAGATTAGAATGGCAAAAAGAAAGAAATACCGTAACGAAGTACGCCGAATATTGATTGTGACATTAGCAGCAATTATGCTGATTGCTTCTAATGTTTTTTTCGTAACCATTGGGAAGGTACATTTACGTTCTGGTACAGATTTGAGTATATACGCTGATTCAGCCAATACAGTTACTGAGACAAGTTTGGCTTTACGCGGATTTATATATGATCGTAACGGTCAAGTAATCGCACAGGATAATCGTACATACGATATCGTTTGTGTACTATCATCTGCTCGTCAATCCATTGAAGGACAGATTGCATATGTAAAAGATAAAGAGGGTACTGCAAAAGTTCTTTCTGAAATTTTGAAGATTGATTATGAAAAAATCATGGGATACTTCTCTCAGGATATCTATCAGACTGAGTTAGGAATTGGTGGACGTCATTTGTCCCAAGCAACAAAGGAGTTGATTGAATCCTATCATTTACCTGGTATTGAATTTACTGATTCAATTAAACGTATTTATCCAAATGGACAATTCGCATCTAACCTAGTGGGATTTGCCCAACAGGATGAATATGGCATTACCACTGGACAAATGGGATTAGAACTATACCTTAACTCGTATCTATCTGGCACGAATGGTTCACGTACATACCAGACAGATAAAGATGGTTATCGTTTACCTGGTATGAAGGATGAAGTTGTCAGTGCTATCAATGGTGATGATGTATATCTAACATTAGATACTTCCATTCAACAAACACTTGAACAATCAATGAGTATGACCCAAAACCAATTTGGTGCAGATAATGTTTGGGGTGGTGTCATGGAGATTAAGACTGGTAAGAT
Organism: uncultured Solobacterium sp.; assembly: GCA_938039295.1. GTDB lineage: Bacteria > Bacillota_I > Bacilli_A > Erysipelotrichales > Erysipelotrichaceae > Bulleidia. The sequence goes on along the minus strand of CALHUY010000034.1, from coordinate 27,313 downwards.
TTTAGCTTGGGGACAATCCAACTCCTTTGACCCAAATGTTCGAGAGATTAGTGATTATACAAATACTGGTACACAGATTCCTTATGAACCAGGTTCAACATTAAAGACATTTACATGGGCTGCGGCTATCAATGAAGGTAAGTACAATGGATCAGAATTAACAAATGGTAACTCCTATTGTTATGGTACTGATAGTCAAAATAATCCTATACGTGCTACTGCAGATAATAGCTTAGGTTGTGTATATAACGCATATCGTTATCAATATGGTTCAGTTGATTTTGATACAGGACTTGTATACTCACTCAACTCTGTTGCAGGTACAGTTCAAAATGAAGTGATTACACCTGATATAAACTTAGAGTATCTAAGAAAGTTTGGCTTCTTCAATGATGTCGATACGGATGGTCTACCAGAAGCCACTGGTACATTAAACTTTACCTATCCATCGGATAAGCTTTCCTTATCCTTTGGACAGGGTTCCACAGTAACAATGTTACAGCTGATGCAGGCATATAGTGCTGTATTCTCTGATGGTACAATGGTTAAACCATATTTCGTTGATTCGATTCGTGATGGTTATGATAATTCGAAGTATATTTATAAAGCAAATAAGACAGTTGTAGGTCATCCAATCACGAGTGATACAGCAAAACAACTACAGAGTATTCTCTATCGTGTTGTCAATGATGAAAAGGGTACTGGTCGTGGCTATCGTATTCCTGAATGTACTGTCATGGGTAAGACAGGTACAACTGAACTTGCGGTAGGTGGTAGCTACCAATCTGGTAAGTATATTTATTCCTTTATGGGTGCTTTACCAGCAGATAATCCACAAATCTTGGTTTATTATGCAATCCAAATTGATTCAAGTGCACCTGTGAACCAACAACCTCAAGTAAACTTATTACGTCGTATTGCGATGCAGTATGGATTTGCAGAACAAGTCGCAACAACACAAGAAACGACAGCAGAAACAGTATCCGTTTATGAGATGCCTTCATTAATCAACCATAGTCTAAGTCATGTACAGAATGTGATGGATTCTTATGGTACAGACCTATATAACCTTGGTGATGGAAATACTGTTATCCGTCAATATCCACAGGTTGGACAATCTGTCACAACTGGACAAAAGGTCTTCCTAGTAACCAATACCAATACGATTTATATACCGAATATGCTAGGTTGGAGTAGGCAGGATGTTGCAGGATTCTGGCAAGCGACGGGATTAGATGTTAACATTTCAGGTGATGAAACATCCGTTGTAACGTCACAAGATATTCCGGCTGGTTCATACATTGAAAAGGGAACGGCTATCTCGATCCACTTTGGTGGGTAGTCAGGAGTAAATATGTCAATATTTCAAATGAGTTTATATTTTGTACTGAGTCTTAGTATTGTACTAGTGACAATGCCGTTTTTGATTCAGTACCTCAAGAAGTTAAGCTTCAAACAAACAGTTAGTGAATATGCACTAGAGGATGATAAGAAAAAGGCAGGAACACCTATTATGGGTGGTATCTTGTTTATCATTGTTCCAGTTGTCTTGACACTAATATTTGTGAAAGGTGTATTTCAAGATCTTGATACACTCATCGTGTTGCTTGCGTTTATGGGCTATGGTCTCATTGGTTTTGTGGATGACTTCTTAATCGCAGTACTCAAAAACAATGAAGGTTTAAAACCTTTATATAAGTTTTTGATGCAGGTGCTACTTGCGGTGATATTCTTCATCTTATATCGCTCTCACGCATCCTTAGAAATCACACTACCAATTACACGTATTGTATTACCGCTCGGTATTGCATACTTCTTCTTAGTACTATTTATGTTTGCAGGTTCTAGTAACGCAGTGAATCTAACAGATGGTATGGATGGTCTATCCTCAGGTGTTTGTATTATTGCCTTGATTCCATATCTTGTGATTACTCTAAAACAAGAAAAGATTGGCTTAGCAATCTTTGTGGTATGTTTGATTGGTGCCTTACTTGGTTATCTCTATTATAATAAGAAACCAGCACGTGTATTCATGGGTGATACTGGATCACTTGCGTTAGGTGGTGTACTAGCTGCCTTAGCGATGATTACAAAAACGGAGTTGCTATTAATTTTAATTGCAGGGGTACCAGTGATTGAAACACTTTGTGTGATGATTCAGATTGGTTCTGTAAAGATTAGACATAAGAAAGTATTCCCATATACACCAATTCATTATGCATTCCGTATTAAGGGGATGCCTGAAGTTAGTATTGTACGTATGTTCTGGTTTGTAGAGGCAATCTTAGCTGGAATTGGTCTTTTGATTGGAATTCGTTAGTCCTAGATGAAAATCTAGGATTTTTTGTTTTGAAAGAGATAAAACAAGATATAATAGTAAAAAGTATTATCCATTCAAACAGTATCTATTTATCATTTGAATGCTTAGACAATGAGACAAACTATATACTTGAAAAAACAGTATAGGATTTTGTTAAAATTTCTGTTTCAAATGGTTATTGAAGGATGTTTTTGGTATAATAACTAAGTTGTTAGGAGGAAGGCATGTCACAAAGTACTTTTGATGTGAATCATCGACTGGTTGAACTTACGATGGTTCTCAAATTACAAAAATTACAAAAAGAAGATTTGCCTACTCTTACATATGTAAATCTTGAGGATTATCTGAATCATTTATGGCGTAATAAATCACCGCGAACACTCAATCAAGCTGTGGATGTTGTGTGGAATGTGGCTGCAAATGATATTGTACGTTTCTTATCAACACAAGCTGTTATTGATGGTGCGAAGAAAAATCTTGAAGATTTTGCGGATGTCATTGGAGGGAATTAACTTATGGCAAAAAATACTACAAAGAAAAGTAAGCTAGCCGTTTTTGCGTTAGTTGTTCTATTGTTGGCTACTTTAATTGGCACAACAGTACGTTCAATTATTTCTGGCTTAAATCTTGGCTTGGACTTACGTGGCGGTTTTGAAATCTTATATCAGGTAGAACCGTTGAATGAAGGCTCTACAGTTGATATGTCTGCTGTCATTAACAGTATTTCAAAGCGTATCAACGTATTGGGTGTTAGTGAACCACAGATTACTGTCGAAGGTAATAACCGTGTTCGTGTACAGATTGCAGGTGCAAAGGATCTAGAAACTGCACGTGCTCTGATTGGTACAACAGCGAATCTAACATTCCGTGATGTAGATAACAATGAATTAGCTGATTCATCAATCTTACAGGAAGGTGGAGCATCCTTAGCGTATAAAGAGGGTGAACCTATCGTTTCTTTAAAGATTGCCGATAAAGAAAAGTTTGCGGCGATGACAAAGGCAATTGCACAAAAGGGCAATGGCGCAAACATCATGGTCGTATGGCTTGATTGGCAAGATGGTGATACATACGCTGCTGAAGCTGCTAAGGCCAAGAAGGGTGAAGAGCCTAAGTATATCTCAGCTGCTTCTGTAAATACTGAAATTAATGGTGACTGTGTTATCTCTGGTAACTTCACAGAAGATACAGCAAGAACTTTAGCGAACTTAATTAACTCTGGTTCCTTACCAGTTAAGTTAACTGAGCTTTCTAGTAACGTTGTATCTGCTTCCTATGGTGCAGATGCTTTACAGGTAACAGCGCTTGCTGGTGTGATTGGCGTTGTAGTTGTTATGGCTGTCATGATTCTTGTATATCGTTTACCAGGTCTCATTTCATCTATTATGCTTGCATTCTATGTATGGGCTGTATTTGGAATCTACTCCTTAATGGGTGCGGTATTTACATTATCTGGTATCGGCGCACTTGTATTAGGTGTTGGTATGACAGTCGATGCAAATATCATCAACTATGAACGTATCCGTCAGGAGCTATATAAGGGTAGAAGTGTTCGCGCTGCAGTTGCGGAAGGTGGCAAGTTATCCTTTGGTGCAATCTTTGATGCACAGTTAACGACATTAATCGCAGCATTAATCATGTATATCTGGGGAACTGGTACAGTTAAGGGATTTGCGACTATGTTAATTATCACTGTTGTAATGACACTAGTTCTTAACGTAGGTTTCTCTAAGTGGTTATTAAATCTCATCGTTGACTCTGGTGTTTGCGATGGTAAGCCAGAACTATTCGCTGTTAAGAAGAGTCAAATGCCTGATGTATCTAAGGGTGAGAAGCAATTCTACACAGGTACATTCAAGTTTGATTACATGGGTAAAGCAAAGTATGCAGTTGCTGTTGGTATTTCAATTATTGTTTTATCTCTTGTGCTATGTTTTGTAAATTTAGCGAAGGGTAATGGTTTCTTAAACTTAGGTATTGATTTTGCGTCTGGTACAAAGTTAACAGTTACTTCTGAACAAGTAGTAAATGTTTCTGATGTAGAAGCAGAAATGGAAACATTAGGCTATAAGGGCTTTAGTTACCAAAGTGCTGGTGAACATACTGTTTACGCCACAACAAAGGCGTCTTTAGATAAAGAACAGTTAACAACAATTAAGAAGGCATTTGAACAAAAGTATGGTGTTGAACCTGGTGATAACATTGTTACTCCAGTAGTAGGATCTGAACTTGTAAGAAGTGCAGTCATCTTAACTGTTGTGGCTTGGATTGCAATGCTAGCATATATCACATTCCGTTATGAGTTTGACTATGCGTTTGGATGCTTAGTAGCACTTGTACATGACGTATTAATTGTTATTGCAGTGTTTGGTATCTTACGACTTGAAGTTAATATTGAATTGATTTCTGTATTACTCACGATCATCGGTTACTCGATCAATAACTCTATTATTGTGTTTGACCGTGTACGTGAAGAAGTAAACCTACGAAATCGTATCGAACCTACAGAATATCGTACTATCGCAAATGAAGCGATTGATGAAGCTATCAAGATGTCCTTGATGTCATCACTTACAACGATTATTCCTGTCATCTTCTTACTCTTCATGGGTAGTAATTCAATCTTTACATTCGTATTTGCAATGTTAATTGGATTAATTGCAGGAACTAGTTCATCTGTATTCGTTGCGGCTTATGTATGGTGCTTACTACGTGAGAAGTCCAAGCCAAAACAAAAGACTACAAAACAAAAGAAAGATAAGAAAGTTAAGAAAGAACTTCTTGATGAATATACCATTTCTGGTATTAACGCTTAATGAACAATAAGCAGCGGGCATACCGCTGCTTTCTTAATTTTGAGGAGGGTGTATGTTAGATATAAAAGCTGTCCTATTTGATTGTGATGGTTTGATGTTTGAAACAGAACTTATCTCACAACAGATATGGAAGGATGAAGCTAATAAACTTGGATTTACTTTACCTGAAGATTTCTTTATCAATATTACTGGTTCGGGTGGTGATGAACTAACTCGTTATCTTTCATCGATTCCGAAGGGAATAGACTTATTTGAAGTAATGAAGAAAAAGAGATTTGATATTTCTTTTTGGTCATCGATTCAAAAAGACTGTTTGAATAAGAAGGGTTTAGTGACACTCTTTCATTGGCTTAGAAAGAATGGATATCTGATAGGTATCTGCTCCAGTAGTCATCGTACTTATGTGGAAGCGTTATTGTCGACGGTATCTACACCATTAGAGTATGATGCCATTGTTGGAGGAGATATGGTAACACACGCAAAACCTGACCCTGAAATATTCTTGGTTGGTGCTAAAATATTAGGTGTAAAACCATCAGACTGTCTTGTCTTAGAAGATTCAAAACAGGGTATTACTGCTGCCAAAAGAGCAGGAATGCATTCTTGTTTTATCGAAGATACAATTAAACCAGATCATATCATGAAAGAGATGATCGAATATCAAACAGAAAATTTAGAAGATGTCATTCAACTTCTAAAGAAATAAGTAAGGAGAAAAGCGTATGAGCCTACAAGCATGGAGAGAAGAATTTGCAAATAAGAATGTGGTGATATGGGGTTATGGTCGAGAAGGACAAGCTACATATCGTTTCATTCGTCGTTTACTTCCTGAGCAGAATTTAACAATTGTAGAATCAAAAGCTGGTCCATCTTTAGAGAAGGCAAAGGCTGATACAATTCATACATCTTGTCTGTGTGAGGCGGATGTTGACTTAAATAGCTTTGATTTAATTCTAAAGTCACCTGGTATTGTGATTCCCGACTTTATTGATACGCATAAGATTACAGGGGAAGCAGAGTTATTTATCAAACATTATCGCGACCATATCGTTGGAATTACTGGTACGAAGGGAAAGTCCACAACAACCTCACTTGTGGCTGCGCTATTAAAAGAGAAATATCAAGTATGCTTAGTTGGTAATATCGGTATTCCTTGTTTTGAAGCGATTGATGAGATGGAAGCAGGAGCTTACGCTGCTCTAGAATTGTCCTGTCATCAATTAGAAATCTGTCGTTATTCACCTCAATACGCTATCTTCTTAAATCTATATGAAGAACATTTAGACCACTATGGAACAATGGAGAAGTATGGTATTGCGAAATCTCATATTTTTACAAACCAAATACAAGGCGATACAGTAATCATGCATGAAGAGTTGAAGGACTTCATCCAGTTATCGTTAAATACACCATACTTAATTGGTAAGGATATTACAGCGCATGGTACAACGTTATATATTCCAGGACATCAACTAGACGCATCTAGTGCGAAGTTAATTGGTGAACACAATTATCGTAATCTTGCGGTTGCGTACTTTATCGCAAATAAGTTAGGCGTTAGTGATGAAAGTGTTCTAAAGGCAATTGCAAGTTTTAGACCACTAGCACATCGCTTAGAAGACTTAGGAGAATATAAAGAAATTCGTTTCATCAACGATTCGATTTCCACAATTGGCCAATCCTGTATACAAGCATTAGAGTCAATTGAGAATGTGGACACTGTACTTGTAGGTGGAATGGATCGTGGTATTGAATATGATGAAGTTGAAGATTACTTACATGCACGCAAGGATGTCCAGGTTATCTTTATGTATGCTACAGGAAAGCGCATCTATTCTGAAATGGAACAGAAGGGCTTACTAAGACCTGGACTATATCAAGTAGAAAATCTGGAAGAGGCTGTTTCTTTAGCAAAAAAACTAACTCGTCCTCATCATGCATGTGTCTTGTCTCCAGCCGCAAGTTCTTATGATCATTTCAAGAACTTCGAACATCGTGGAGATGTATTTAGAAAGTTGGCATTTGAAGAATGAAGTATAACGTCATTGATGTAGACGCGTCTAGTCTACAAGAAAAATATCAAATTGGACTTTTGAGTGCGAAACTATTAAAGGCTTCTTCGTTAGATGATGAGGCTATTCATGAGTTATTCACTACAGAGACTACGCTTACAACCAGTAAAGCAGATTGTATTCAAAAGTGTTGTAAACGTCTTTTACAAGCGAAAGAGAATCATGAAAAAATCATGATTGCTGGAGACTATGATGCGGATGGCATTTGCTCAACAACAATCATGAAGATGACACTCATGAAGCTAAAGATTGAACATGGCTATTACATTCCAGATCGAATGAAAGAAGGCTATGGTTTATCTGCGCATACGGTTGAGTTAGCACATCAAAAAGGATATAGCCTAATTATCACCGTCGATAACGGTGTAAAAGCACATGCGGCAATTCAAAAAGCCAATGAACTTGGTTTAGATATCATTATTACGGATCATCACCAGATTGATGAAGAGATAAACACTCCATACGTGGTTCATCCAAACTATATGGAAAGTGAGTATTGTTATCTTTCTGGTGCAGGTGTTGCTTTACAGATTGCACGCAATCTGATTGGTGATAATGATATGCAAACAGCGTTTGCATGTGTTGCGGCGATTGCGGATGTCATGCCACTGTGGAAAGAAACTAGACGTATTGTAAAGCGTGGGCTAGCTGTGTTAAAGCAGGGAAGACCTCGTAGTTTGATTAGTCTTTTAAATCCAGGCAGTGGAGTTGATATGACTTCTATTTCGTTTTCGATTGTGCCCAAACTGAATAGTCTTGGACGTATGAGTGATCTTGCGAATGTAAACACAATGATTCCATTTTTACTTTCAAATAATGAAGAACAGATTGCACACTATGCTGCACAAGTAAATCAGATTAACGAAAAGAGAAAAGAGATCAGTTCTTCGATCAGTGAGACTGCAATTAATATGATTGCAGATGAAAAATTTCCAATCTTATATCAAGAAGATTTCCATGAAGGAGTCTCAGGTCTTGTAGCGGGACGTATCGTTTCACAACTACATCGACCAGTACTTGTCATGGCTAAGAGCCATGATACGATCAAGGGTAGTGGTAGAAGTGTACCGGGATTTAATCTTTTTGATTTCTTTAAGGATTTTGAAAATTTAGCGGCTTTTGGTGGTCATGAACAAGCAGTTGGTATTTCAGTACCTACAGATAAGTTCGAAGAGTTCTATCAACATGCACAAGAAAAGATGGCTGAAACTGGGTATGAATATATTGAACCAGTACAGGATGCGATTCGGATTGATGTAGAAGATATTAACTTTAATAACATCATTGATATTGATTGCTTTACACCGTATCCAAAAGAGATGATCGAACCAAATTTTGCGCTCGAAGGAATGAATGTTGTAGAGCGTAAAGAAACTGCAAAGATGGTGAAATATCTTATTGCAAATAGCAGTGGTGGCTTTGAAGCAGTACTCTACAAGAGTAGAAATCTAACTGCACCAATCTTGCCAAAACGTTTGGTTGGTAAGTTATCTATTAATAGATGGCGTAATCGGACAACCTGTCAAATGATACTCGAAGATATTGTCTGAATCTGCTATACTAAAGAATGCATATTACAAAAATTATTTTATCCGCACAGGAGGGGATTTATCATGGCATTAAAAATTGAAGATTATATTGCGTCTGTAAGAGACTTCCCAATTAAAGGTATTCTTTTCAGAGACATTACACCAATTTTAGAAAACGCTGAAGCGTTTAGAGAAGTAACAAATCGTTTATGCGAATACGCAAAGAGTGTTAACGCAGATATGATTGTTGGTCCGGAGAGTAGAGGGTTTATTTTTGGCTGTCCAGTTGCGGTTGAACTTGGACTAGGTTTTGTGCCTGTTCGTAAACCAGGTAAGCTTCCTCGTGAAACAATTAGTTGCAAGTATGAACTAGAATATGGTTCAAATGAAGTACACATGCACAAAGATGCAATCAAGCCAGGTCAACGTGTTGTGATTATTGATGACTTATTAGCGACTGGTGGAACAGCAAAGGCTACTGCAAAGATGATTGAACAATTAGGTGGTGTCGTAGCTGGGTTTGCATTTGTTATCGAATTATTCGGAGAAGGCATGGATGGTCGTAAAGCGCTTGAAGGCTATGACGTCTATGCAATGACTCGCCTAAGCGACAAATAAAATAGAATCGAAGAGGAATCTTCGATTTTTTGCAAAATAGTAGGAGGTGAAAATATGGCTGAACTTAAAAATCCAACAGTATCGGATGTGATGAAAGAGGCAAGTAATTATATTCATTTGCCTGAAAATCTAGCTCTGATTGAAAAAGCGGCTTCGTATGCTTCAGAGAAACATGCAGGCATGTTTCGCAAGAGTGGTGAGCCATATTTTGTACACCTTGTAAATGTAGCATATATTCTTACGACACTACGTGTCGGTCCAAAGACGATTGCGGCAGGTTTCTTGCACGATGTGATTGAAGATTGCAATATTACACGTGAACAGTTGGCACAAGACTTTGATGATGAAATTGCAAGTCTAGTTGAAGCTGTTACGAAGATTGGTAATTTGAACTTTAAAGGGAAAGATGATCCAGAATATCAAGCAGCTAACCATCGTAAGATTTTTATTGCGATGGCAAAAGACATTCGTGTCATTATCATTAAACTTGTAGATAGACTACATAATATGCGTACTTTACAGTTTCAATCTGAAGCATCCCAAAAGAGAATTGCAGCAGAGACATTAGATGTATACGCACCAATTGCCCATCGTTTAGGTATTAGTTCGATTAAGAATGAATTAGAAGACTTGTGTTTCTATTACTTAATGCCAGAAGAGTACTATCATATTGCCCATCTAGTAGAAATGAAAAAGGCAGAACGTGATGAGGCTGTTAATAAGATGATTACAGACATTTCTGAAATGTTAACAAGTCATAAGATTCAATTCCGTATCTTTGGTCGTTCTAAACATTTATATTCCATTTATAAGAAGATGGTACATAAACATAAACGTTTTGATGAGATTTTAGACTTACTGGCGATTCGTGTTATAACACAATCTGAATTGAATTGTTATGAAATCCTTGGATATATTCATGCAAAATACAAGCCAATTCCAGGAAGATTAAAAGATTATATCGCTGTACCAAAACCAAACATGTATCAGTCTTTACATACAACGATTCTTGGCGAAGATGCGAAAATCTTCGAAGTACAGATTCGTACAGAAGACATGGATGCGATTGCGGAACAAGGTATTGCGGCGCATTGGCGTTATAAAGAAGGTTCTCGCTATGATGCCAAAGCTGAACAAAAGGAAATTGAAGATAAACTAACTTGGTTTAGAGATTTTGCGTTATATAGTGAAAGTGAAACCAATACCAATACATCTGCGACAGATTATATGGAGTTATTGCAGAAGGATGTCTTTGAGGCCAATGTATATGTCATGACACCTAAGGGAAGAGTGATTGACCTTCCAGCAGGAGCTACACCAATTGACTTTGCATACCGTATTCATACGGATGTAGGTCATACGATGGTTGGCGCGATTGTAAATGATGCGATTGTCCCACTCACGACAGAACTGCATACAGGTGATGTTGTAAATATCAAGACATTGAAGGGTACAGGACCATCTGAAGACTGGCTTAAGATTGTTAAAACAGCACAAGCTCGAAATAAGATTCGTGCATATTTCCTAAAGAAGGAATCCGAGAAGCGTGAAGAGAAGATTGAAGAAGGCGAAAAGATTCTGATAGAAGAACTTCGCAAACGAGGTGCTGATCCAAAGGAATTTATGGATCGCAAAAAGATTGATAGTATCTCAACAGGATTCCAAGTATCTAACTACAATGATTTCATGTATGCAATTGCGGTGAAGTCGATTAACCCATCTTTAGCTGCTGAACGTTTAACAAATGTAAAACAGCGTTCAACAGAAGATGGTAATTTATCACGTGTCCTCAATAAAGAGACGGTACACCGTGTTTCTAAATCAGGACTAGTCGTACCTGGTGTTGAATCGATGAAGATGTCATTAGCACATTGTTGTTTACCAGTTTATGGTGATGAAATCATTGGCTATATTACACGTAATGAAGGTGTGAAAGTACACCGTGTCGATTGTCCTAATATTAGAAATGAGAAAACAAAACTCATTCATGTAATGTGGGAAGATGCAGATGTAGATCGCATGTATGATTGTGACCTAAGTATCATCTGTAATGATCGTCCACACTTACTTACTGATATCGTAAATACAATCTCTCAGTGTAAAGTACAACTTGATTCAATTAATGTGACTGTGAATCATGAAACATTAACTTCAACGGTTAAAGTATCAATGCGTTTAAAAAATTTAGAGCAAATGAATAACGTCTTTGCGAATATTCGTAAAGTCGAATCTGTGCTCAGCGTTGATCGCACAACACATTAAGAAAGCACTTGAGAAAAGTAAGCGTAAAGGCTATAATACAACTAAATTCAAAGAAAGAGAGTTCTTGTTAGAAAACGATAGAGCGACAATGGTATGGTGCAAGCATTGGCGGATTCTTACAGGATTGACACTCTGGAGAAGATATCCTGAAATTAGTAGGGATAAACGTATTCCACGTTACGGAAAGAGCGCATGAGAAATCATGAACTAAGGTGGTACCGCGCACAAAGCGTCCTTGGATAGGGACGCTTTTATATTTGTTTAAAGGAGGAAAGAACTATGAGTTATCAAACACCACGAGGAACTTACGACATTTTACCAGATGAGATGAATCGTTGGCATCACGCAGAAGAGGTCATTCGTGAAACGACGAAGCGTTATCGTTACCGTGAGATTCGTACACCATACTTTGAAGAAACAAAAGTATTCAAACGTGAAAACGACTCCAGTGATATGGTAAATAAGGAGATGTACACATTTGACTTGGGTACACATTCCTATACGTTAAGACCAGAAGGGACTGCAGGTGTTATCCGTGCATTCAATCAACATAAGTTATATGGCTCAATGGAGATGCCTGGTAGATTCTACTATCTTGGTGCAATGTTCCGTCATGAACGTCCACAAAAGGGAAGACAGAGACAGTTTACACAGTTTGGTATTGAAAATATCGGTGCAAAATCTCCTGAATTAGATGCGGAAACGATTGCACTAGGATATGACATTGTAAAACAGATGGGTATCTCAAGTATTAAGGTATGCATCAATACACTTGGTGACGATGCATCTAGAACTGCTTATCGTACAGCACTGAAGGAATACTTTAAACCACATCTAGAAGAGTTGTGTGGAGATTGTCATCGTCGCTACGAGCAGAATCCTTTACGTATTTTAGACTGTAAAGTAGACCATGATAAAGAATGCATGCATACAGCACCAAAACTTGTGGATTACTTAAATGAAGAATCCAAGGAATATTTCAAACGTGTACTTGCATGTTTAGATGCACTAGAGATTCCATATGAAGTTGATGATCACCTTGTAAGAGGTCTTGATTACTATACACATACAGTGTTTGAAGTTGTATCTACAAGACCAGATAGTGGTGCACAGGCAACCATCTTTGCGGGTGGTCGTTATGACCACTTCGTAGAGTATTATGGTGGTCCTGAGATGTCTGGTATTGGTTTTGCGATTGGTATGGAACGCTTAATTAACTTAGCTGCTGAAGAAGGACATGACTTTGGGGATGAAAATCAATGCGATGTATATGTTATCGGTTTAGGTGATGTTGGAGCGTCTGTTTTAAAGACAGTACAGCAGTTACGTCATGCAGGATATAGCGCAGAAGCCAATCTTGTACAACGTTCTCTAAAGGCACAGTTTAAGAGTGTTGATCGTAACAATGCAAGATATGTAGTGATTCTTGGTGAAGATGAAGTCAAGAACAATACAATGAATGTAAAAAATATCTCTGATAAATCACAGGTGACAATTAAACAAGAAGAATTATTAGAGACACTCAAACAATGGGAGAATAAGTAATGGAAAGAACACATGAAAATGGTACTTTACGCTTAGCGAATGCTGGCGAAAAAGTTACGTTAGTTGGTTGGGTTGCGAAGCGTCGTAACCTAGGATCACTTGTATTTATTGATTTACGTGACCGTAGTGGTATTGTACAGTTGACATTTGATGAAAGTATTGCGGACGCTGTCAAGGATGTTCGTAATGAATATATCTTGCAGGTAACAGGTACAGTTGAAAAGCGTAAGGATGCTAATCCAAAGATTGCTACAGGTGAAATTGAAATTCATGTTGAGTCCGTTAACATCGTTAACAGTGCAGAAACAGCACCTATTACCATTGCGGATGATACTGACACAAGTGAAGATACACGTTTGAAATATCGTTATCTTGATTTACGTCGTTCTGTATTACAGCAGAATATGATTTTGCGTCATAAGGTATGCATGGTTGCTAGAAATGTGTTGGATAAACAAGGTTTCGTGGAAATTGAAACACCAATTCTAGCCAGAAGTACACCAGAAGGTGCACGTGACTACCTAGTACCATCTCGTATTTATAACGGTAAGTTCTGGGCACTTCCACAATCACCACAGATTTATAAGCAGTTATTGATGATTGGTGGTATGGAAAAGTACTTCCAGATTGCTAGATGTTTTAGAGATGAAGACTTACGTGCAGACCGTCAGCCTGAATTTACACAGATTGATATTGAAATGAGCTTTGGTGATGAAGATACAATTTTTGCGGTTGTTGAAGACTTAATGCAAAACATCTTCAAGGAAACAAAGAACTATACATTAGAAGATCATTTTGTACGTGTACCATGGGCAGAATGTATGAGACGCTTTGGTACAGATAAGCCAGATATGCGCTTTGGTAATGAAATTCAGGATATTACTGCTGTATTTGAAAATACAGAATTCCAGGTATTCAAGAATACTATTGAAAATGGTGGAATCATCAACTGTGTCAAGTTTGAAAATGCGGCAGATAAGTATAGTCGTAAGGGGCTAGATCAATTACAAGACTTTGTAAAACATGGCTTTAAAGCAAAGGCACTTGCATACCTCAAGATGGAAAATGATGTTTTAACAGGTTCTATCGCTAAGGTATTAAGTGAGGAAGAAAAGGCGAAGCTAGTAGAGAAGCTAGGTCTTGTCAATAATGACTTAGTACTCGTGATTGCGGATAGTGCAAGAATCGTACAAGCATCTTTAGGTGCACTACGTGTTCGTTTAGGTCATGAGTTGAATCTTATCCCAAGTGAAGCTACATATAAGTTCCTTTGGGTAACTGACTTCCCAATGTTTGAGTACAGTGAAGAAGATGAGCGCTGGGTAGCAGCACACCATCCATTTACAGCACCAAAGGAAGAAGATGTGGATAAACTATTTACAGATCCAGGACATGTTTCTTCACGTGCCTATGACCTAGTATTAAATGGATATGAACTATTATCTGGTTCGATTCGAATTCATAGCCAAGAATTACAGGCTAAGGTATTTGAAGCGATTGGACTTTCACTAGAAGATGCGAAGGCTCGCTTTGGTTTCTTCTTAGATTCTTTCCGTTATGGAACACCTCCACACGGTGGTGTAGGTATTGGTTTAGAACGTTTAATTATGGTATTAGCTGGTACAGATAACATCCGTGATGTAGTAGCGTTCCCAACAACAAATAGTTCCTTTGATCTCATGAGTGAGGCGCCAAATGTTGTTGATAAGAAACAATTAGATATTTTAGGTATCGAAATTTCTAAGCAAGAAAAATAAAAAGTGTCAAGACTGTTCTTATTTCCCTCTGGTGCTATAATACATGTGCCGGAGGGAACATATTTTTCCTACAATATGATATAAGGGAATTCTGATTGCGTAAGATGGAGTGAAAACTCGTTACGAGCGAGGATCCAGAAGTTTTACCAAGAGTACCCACCTCTACAGAAGAGGGAACTATATCTACCTTCGGTCTTAAGTTTAGATTAAGTCAGTTATCAAACTGACTTTTTTTGATAAAATAGAAGTTGTTGAAGGAGGAATTCAATGATGAAGAAGTTAATGATGCTTGTTCTATGTGCATTCATGCTCGGTTGCACTCCAAAGGAACAGTACAAATTAGACTATGTAACAGATGGTACAATCTCACAGTTTACAGAGATTACAGACAAGAATCCATCCATTAAGGAGATTTCATTACCATCCGCTATTACATTCTTTGAAAATAAATATTCAGGTGTAATGGTGTTTGCAAAACCTGACTCACGTTATAGTCAAAAAGCATTTGCAGTATTAAATCAAGCTGCAAAAGATGCTGGGGTTACTGTCTACTATGTAGACGTAAGTAGAAAGTTCTACAAGACAGATGAAGAGTTTATGCAGTATCGTGAAAAGGTTGAAGAGTTTATCGACGTAACATACTTAGAGAATCCAAAGGGTGGAACATCCCTATATATTCCAGATGTTATGGCAGTAAAAGATGGTAAAGTTGTAGATTTCCACGTTGGTGTTTTGGAAGACTATGATATCGATGTAAATCCAGAAATGACAGAAGAACAGTACAAAAAGATTTACAACATCTACGCTGATTTAATCAAATTGGCAACTGCAAAAGATGCAGCTAAATAAAACACTGTTTTAGCCGTTGCAAGCATGTACAAAACACGATAAAATAACAGGGTACATGAAGAATAGGTGGTGTAATTTATGGAATTTTGGAGTTCATTAGGATACTTCATTGCTGGCGGATTAATCGGCGCAATCGTAACATTCTTCTTAACAAGAAAATATTTCGAAAAGCAGCTTAAGGAAAATCCACCAATCAATGAGAAGATGGTTCGTGCAATGTTTATGCAAATGGGACGTAAGCCAAGTGAGGCACAGATTCGTTCCGTTATGAAATCCATGAATCAATAAAAGAAGTCTTAGGACTTCTTTTTTAATGTAGACAGTGACATAGAAATAAACAAATGATAATTTATTTATAAAACAATGTTAGTCGATTATTTTTTGTTGTCAAAAAATCATTGAAAAATAGTGGAGAATAGTGTATTTATTGCGCAAATCTCTATTATTTCATATGTTTTAGTTTTATAATATAAAGAGGTATTATGAAGGAGGACATATGAGTACTGAAAACAAAAAAGTTTTCGAAGCTATGGATGGTAATACCGCAACTGCCCACGCCGCGTATGCTTTTACGGAAGTAGCCGGTATTTATCCAATTACACCGTCATCGCCAATGGCGGAAAATGTTGATGCATGGTCGACAGCAGGTCGTCAGAACGTGTTTGGAGATCGTGTTAAGGTTGTGGAAATGCAGTCTGAAGGTGGTGCTGCCGGAGCAATTCACGGTGCATTACAGGCTGGTTCTTTAGCTACAACATTTACAGCTTCACAGGGTCTATTATTAATGATCCCAAATATTTACAAGTTAAAGGGTGAAATGTTACCAGGAGTTATCCACGTAGCAGCTCGTACTTTAGCTACACACACATTAAGTATCTTCGGTGATCACTCTGATATTTATGCTTGTCGCCAAACAGGTATTGTTCAGATGTGTTCCCACTCCGTACAGGACTGTATGGATCTTGCTGGTGTTGCACACCTAGTCGCAATTGACCAACGTGTACCAGTAATGCATTTCTTTGATGGTTTCCGTACATCACACGAAATCGATAAGATTGAAGTGATGGACTATGACTACTTAAGAAGCTTAATCAACCAAGAGAAGTTAGAAGAGTTCCGTGCATTAGCACTAAACCCACACACAAACCCAGTTGTTCGTGGTGGTACACAGAACGATGATATCTTCTTCCAGGCTGCAGAAGCTCAAAATAAGCACTTCGCAAATATTCCAGCTGTAGTAGCTGATTATATGAAGAAGATTTCTGAGCATACAGGACGTCACTATGCACCATTTACATATGTAGGTGCTCCTGATGCTGAACGTATCATTATCGCTATGGGTTCTGTAACAGATACAATTACAGAAACAATTAACACACTCGTTAAGAGAGGTGAAAAAGTAGGTTTAATTAAAGTTTACTTATACCGCCCATTCTCTGTTGAATTCTTGAAGTCTGTTCTTCCAGCAACTGTTAAGAAGATTGCTGTATTAGACCGTACAAAGGAACAGGGTGCTCGTGAACCATTATTCTTAGATGTTGTATATGCTTTACGTGATCTTAAGGATCTTACAATTATCGGTGGACGTTATGGTCTATCTTCTAAGGATACAAACCCATCTCATATCAATGGCTTATTTGAAGAATTAAAGAAGGATTCTCCAAAGGAAGAGTTCACACTTGGTATTGAAGATGACGTTACAAATCTTTCTATTGAACCAATTGATATTACAGTTGATGCAGACTATACATCATGTATTTTCTATGGTTTAGGTTCTGATGGTACTGTTGGTGCTAACAAGTCAACAGTTAAGATCATTGGTAATAATACAGATCTTTACTCACAGGCTTACTTTGCATATGACTCAAAGAAGTCTGGTGGTGTAACTCGTTCTCACTTAAGATTTGGTAAGAGTCCAATTCACAGCCCATACTACATTGATAAGGCTGACTTTATCTCTTGTTCATTAGATAGTTACTGCTTCCAGTTTGATATGGTTCGTGACCTTAAGGAAGGCGGAACATTCTTACTTAATACAACTATCCCTGCAGAAGAGATTGCAGATAGATTACCTAACCGTATCTTAGCAAGACTTGCTAGACGTCATGCGAAGTTCTATATCATTAACGCAACTAAGATTGCCCAAGATACAGGAATGGGACGTTTCACAAATACAATCTTACAGGCAGCATTCTTCCGTCTAAATGAACAGATTATGCCATATAGCACATCCTTAGAATTAATGAAGGATTCTGCTCGTCATACATATGCTCGTAAGGGTCAGGATGTTGTAGATAAGAATATCTTAGCTATCGAAACAGGTGCTTCAGGAATCGTTGAAGTAGCTGTAGATCCAGCATGGGCTGACTTACAATTTGATAAGTCTGTTAAGGGTTCAACTGGTGATGCATTCTTTGATGAATTCGTAACACCAATTAACCACCTACAGGGTCAGGATATGCCAGTATCTTCATTCTTAAACTTCGGTGTAACAGATGGTACATTAAACCCTAACGTTGCATTTAAGGAAAAGAGAACAATCGCAACACTCGTTCCTGAATGGGAAGCTGAAAAGTGTATCCAGTGTGGTAAGTGTGGATTTGCATGTCCTCACGCTACAATCCGCTCATTCTTAATGAATGAAGAAGAAGTTGCTACAGCACAGAAGATTGCTGCTGAAAACAACGTTGAATTAACATTGAAGGATCCTTCTCCTGCATATAAAGGAGCTAAGGAAGCTAACCTCAAGTTCAGAATCCAAGTTTCTACACAGAACTGTGTAGGCTGTGGTGTATGTATTACAGTATGTCCTACTAAGGCATTATCACCAGCTGACGTTAAGACTCAGTTAGGTCAAGAGCCAGTAGCTGATTATCTATACAAGCACACAACATATAAGAAGGAATTTGGTAACAACAATACTGAAGGTGGTATCTCCTTGATGAAGCCTTACTTCGAAGTATCTGGTTGCTGCCCAGGATGTGGTGAAGCTCCTTACTACCGTTTAGCTTCTCAGTTATTCGGTAACGATATGTTAGTTGCTAATGCTACAGGTTGCTCAATGATTTACTGCTCTGCTACTCCAACAAACCCATTCGTACAGGATGAAAATGGTGAAGGTGTTGCTTGGGCTAACTCATTATTCGAAGATAACGCTGAATACGGTTATGGTATGGCAATTGCTCAGTCATACAAGAGTGCTCGTATCCTCAAGATTATGGAAGACAACCTTGATAAGGTTGAAGCTGACTTGAAGGCATCATTTGAAGCTTATATCGCTGCTAATGATGACCGTGATGTTCAAAGAACAATCGTTAACAAGTTAGTTGAACAGGTTAAGGCTTCTTCTAACCAAGAGGTTAAGGAATTACTCAAACTTGAAAGAGATCTTGTTTCTAAGTCTGTTTGGATCATCGGTGGTGACGGATGGGCTTACGATATTGGCTACGGTGGATTAGACCACGTAATGGCTAATAACCTAGACGTAAACGTATTAGTACTTGATACTGAAGTTTACTCTAACACAGGTGGACAATCTTCTAAGTCATCTCAGGCTTCATCTATCGCGAAGTTTGCTTCCGGTGGTAAGCAAGGTGCTAAGAAGGATATCGGTCAGATCTTCATGGAATACGGTACAGCTTATGTTGCACAGGTATCTATGGGTGCTAACCAGTCACAGACAATTAAGGCATTCAAGGAAGCTGAAAGTTACAAGGGACCATCAATTATCATCGCTTACTCACCATGCTTAGAGCACGGTATTAAGGGTGGATTGACTAACATGCCTAACGTTCAGAAGAATGCGGTTGCTTGTGGTTACACAGTTCTATACCGCTTTGACCCAAGACTTGAGAAGCCATTACAGATTGACTCTCGTACTCCAGACTTCTCCAAGTTCACAGAGTTCTTACTCAACGAGGCTCGTTACTTCAACTTACCTAAGGTATTAGGCCAAGAAGAAGCAGATAAGTTATTCGAGAAGGCTCGTAAGGATGCTGAAAAGCGTTATAAGAGACTCTTATTCAAGAAGAGAGTTCAAGACGAAGAAACTTCTGAATAATTAAACGTAAAACATATCCTCTTCATTTAGGGGATATGTTTTTTAGTTATAGAATCATGGTGGTATACTATAGCAAAGTGAGGTAGATATGAAATACTTTCTATTAAGAACTAGACAGGCACTCTTTAGCCCAATACAAAAAATACAGTTAAACTTACAGCCTACAATGATAAAGGGTGAACATGCATTATTAGATTTAGTAGATGTTTTAAAAGAAAAACATATGAACCGATATATGATTGTTACAACAGCTGGATTTATCAAAAGAAGGACATTACAACCGTTCTTCGAAAGATTAGATAAAAGTCGTATTGCATATAGTATCTTTCATGATGTAAAGCCTGATCCAGAGATTTCAGATGTCGAAAAACTAAAGGAATATTATATAAAAGAAGGTTGCCAAGGACTCATCGCAATTGGTGGGGGTTCTGTCATTGATTGCTCAAAAGCTGCGCTAGCTTGTGTACAAACTAGTCATCTTGATGTAAAGACAGTATTAGAGACAGGAAGAGTATCTAAAATATTACCATTATTTATTGCTGTACCTACTACTGCAGGTACCGGTTCTGAAGTTACTGCTGGTGCTGTTATTACTGATCCAATCAGAAAGCGTAAGTATGCACTAAGTCATTTGTTTCTAATTCCAAAATATGCGGTTTTGGACGCTACACTGTTAACTACATTACCAGCAAAAATGACTGCTTATACTGGTATGGATGCTTTAACGCATGCAATAGAAGCGTATATAAATCATTTTAATAATCGTAAGACAAAGAAATATGAATTAGAGGCAATTGAGTCTATTTTCCAATACTTAATACCTAGTTTTTTAGATGGCACAAATATACAATATCGTTTGGAACTTTTAGAAGCCTCTTATAAAGCTGGAGTAGCGATTACCAATAACTATATTGGCTACGTACATGCAAT
This sequence comes from uncultured Solobacterium sp., assembly GCA_938039295.1. Taxonomy (GTDB): domain Bacteria; phylum Bacillota_I; class Bacilli_A; order Erysipelotrichales; family Erysipelotrichaceae; genus Bulleidia. The sequence goes on along the minus strand of CALHUY010000034.1, from coordinate 6,555 downwards.
TGCACATGGTATTGGAGGAATGTATCATTTACAACACGGTATGATAAATGCCATTATCTTACCAATCGTATTAGAAGAATATGGTGATGCAGTTACAAAGAAACTAGCACAGATTGCAGATGTAATAGGTATTGATGGTCAAACAGATCAACAGAAGGCAGAACATTTTATCAAGAAACTAAAAGAACTAAATCAAGTATTGGGTATTCCTACATCGATACCAGAGATACAAGATGCAGATATACATTATCTTGCGACTGGTGCAGAGAAAGAGGGGAATCCTACTTATCCTACACCAGTAACTTGGGATGTTAGGAAGTTTGAAGAAGTGATTCGTAAGATACAAAAAGGATATTAAAATAAAAAGCTATGGCACATAAATATGTCATAGCTTATTTTTGAATGATTAAGCACGTCCAGAATACTTACCATCAGCTGTAGAGATTTCGATTACTTCTCCTTCGTTGATGAATAATGGTACACGAACATTTAAACCAGTTTCTACAGTAGCGTTCTTAGTAGCGGATGTTGCTGTGTTACCCTTAACTGCAACTTCACACTCTGTAACCTGTAAGTTAACCTTATCTGGTAACTGTACACCTAAGATTTCTCCGTTGTAAACCTGAATGTTAACCATAGAAGATTCCTTTAGGAAGTTCTTTTCCCATTCTAGGCGGCTTGCTGGAATTTCGATTTGTTCATATGTTTCTGTATCCATGAAGATTAAGTTTACACCATCGTTATAGAGGTACTGCATTTCTCTCTTATCGATGAAAGCTTCTTCTACACGGTCAGAACCAATTAAACTTAATTCCTTAACAACACCTGTTCTTGGGTTCTTAACTTTAACAGCGACCTTCATTTTAGCCATAGCTGTCTTATTACGGTCAACTGTGATTGCTTGGTATAAATCACCTTCCCAAACGAAACACTGACCTGGTTTAATTTCTGTTGATTGAATCATGAGATAGACTCCTTTCATTTCCGCATATAATTTTCTCTTAATATTGGCTTTTTTACAACCTTTTCAACCGAAAAAAGTAAATTTCTTGTGAGTTTAGATAAGTATTTTATTTATTTGAAAATTCAAAATGGTTTAATTGATTCTGAAACTGTGATCAAGTTGACAGTATCATTTTAGAAATGATATATTGATGACGGAATAGAATGCTTCGTAGGTTGGGGATATATGAATTTTTTTGAGAAAGTTTCGCGGTTTGGACTCATTACAATTGGTTTAATTTTAGAAGTGATTATTGTACGAAATCTATTTTTATTCTTTACAGCACATTTTGTTTGGATAGAGGTAGTACTCCGACTACTTAGTATGATTTTTATCATCAATATTATTAATAATTCACGTCATTTATCTGCAGATATGCTGTGGATTTTATTGATTATTTTATTTCCTATTCCAGGAACAGTATTATTCTTATTGTTGGGTGCGAATTTAATTACATCTAAAACTTTTAAACAGCTAATTAAGAGTACGGCTGAGTCCAAGAAATACTTTGTTCAAGATGAAACAATTTTAAAAGAACTAGATGAAATCGCTCCTCAAATGAAGGGTGATTTTCATTACTTATCTAAGACAGAAGGATATTCTATCTACCGCAATTCTGATTTTGATTACTATCCTTTAGGAGATATTGGTTATCCTGTGATGCTAGAGGAAATGAAGAAGGCAAAGAAATTTATCTTCTTAGAGTACTTTACAATTGAAAAAGGAAATCTTTGGGAAGGTATGCATACAATCCTGAAAGATAAAGTTTCTCAAGGATTAGATGTACGTGTAATGTATGATGATATGGGTACGATTCACTCTCTTCCAACAAGCTATGCGGATATGCTTGAACGTGAAGGAATTAAGTGTGTCCGCTATAACAAGATAAATCCATTCTTAGGTGCAGTTATGAATCATCGTGACCATCGTAAGATAATGGTAATTGATGGAATAGTAGCGTTCTCAGGCGGTATGAATTTAGCAGATGAATACGTCAATCAGAAGATGGTCTTTGGCCACTGGAAGGATAATGTAATTCGAGTTAAGGGTGAAGCAGTTTGGTCATATACTGTACTCTTCTTAACAAACTGGAATGCGATTCGTAATACTGATGATGATTATACAGTCTTCAAGGTTGACGCTGTAACACAGCATACAGATGGCTATGTTTCTCCATATGGAGAAACACCATTTGATGGAGAAAACACAGGTCAGAATGTCTATATGAATATATTGAATCGTGCTAATGAGTATGTATACATTTGTACACCATATTTAATTATTGATACTGAATTAGAGAATGCATTAATCTTAGCGGCTAAACGTGGTGTAGATGTACGTATTATTACGCCAGGGGTTCCAGATAAGAAGATGGTTTGGAATATTACAAGATCGTTCTATCGCAATCTGATTGATGGTGGAGTAAAAATCTATGAGTACACACCGGGCTTTATTCATGGAAAAGTATTTGTAAGTGATGATATAGTTGCAACAGTAGGTACAATTAATCTTGATTATCGCTCTCTATATTTACATTTTGAAAATGGCACTTACCTATATGGTTCTAAGAAGGTATTAGATGTATGTGATGATATGTTAGATACCATCAGTAAATCGCACCAGGTTCAAAAGGGTGAAATAAAAGATGGATTGTTACGTAGATTACTTATTGGTGTAGTGAAGTTATTTGCACCATTGTTATAAAAATAAAGGAAGATATTTGATTCCTCAATTATCTTCTTTTTTGTTTGTAATATATGTTGATTCACTTACTTGAGTTAACATATCTAAGTCTTCAGATTTCATTTCAACGTACTTATTGTAATAGTATAGTGCATGTGCATAATAGGTACAGAATAGTCTATATTGTGCAAGAATGAACACGATAAGGATAGCTATAAACATTGCGATAATTAATGGAATCATTGGTGTAGTAATTGTATCTAAAGCACTACGGTCTTCAAGTGCAACTAATGGGATAAGAACAGAAGCACCAAATATAGTTTTTAGAATAGGGAATATGATAACTAGAGTGAAGAGTAGGGCCGCTAAGCATATCCACATGTAGTGAATATCTATTTTAATCATGTCTTTGAATGAATCTATAGCTTGTTTTATGCTATGTCTAATTGCATCTTGATATGCGTGTGGTGGATAGATATAAATTGTAAATGCAATAAAAATTGTTAAATAGTAAAGTACTAATTTAGAAATTATTAATAAAAATATATTGTAGATATAGTACGCAAGTAAATTATCTAAGAATGCTATAAAAGAAGAGATACATAAGATAATCAGCCATTTCTCCTTTACAGGCTCAAAGAGATCAATTAGTTTGGTGTAAGAACCTTGTACAATTCTGTAAATTTGCATGAGGATTAGATACATGAAAAACTGAATTATAATTGAACTAATCAATGATAGCAGGAAACTTGATTGTTCAACATCAGTGAAATTAAGTGGACTAATAGTACCGTTCATAATCATTTGAACGGGCCTAAAATCAGAGAGGATGCTCATTAATAATTGTAAAAACAAATACAAAAGAAAGTACTTCCATAAACTATTCTTCCGAAGATGATGCACATGATTATAAAATTTATTATTGACGAACATATTTTTACTCTCGCTTTCTATGAATTATGAAATATGCCTAAATTAATCTTCTATATGTATATTGTATCACTTAAAAAATGACATATATAAAACAATTTTAATCACAACAAAGTAAATACCTTACTATTTAATAGTCTTTATATTAGAATAGTAGGGTATTTTATTATTTATGAGGTAGAACTATGTCACTATTTACGCAAATGATCCAACTACAGATGCAAATCCTATTGATGCTAGGCATTGGTTTTTTCTTGCGTAAAAAGGAAATTGTTACAGCAGAAATTCGTAAAGGATTATCTACACTATTAATTAATGTAGTTTTACCATGTACAGTCGTTCTATCATTTATGAACGATTCAAATGTAACCTCAGATTTATTAATGGCCTGTTTATTGGCTGTTATCATATCTGCAATGATTCAGACAGTCTCCATTGTTGGAAGTAAGTTTCTTTTTCAGAAATATGAAAAGACGGATGCTAATGTATTAACTTATGGCATGATTGTATCTAACTCAGCTTTTATTGGTATTCCTGTGATTCAAAGTATCTATGGTAGTGAAGCAATTATGTTTGCATCTGTATTCCAGATACCAATTATTGTAACGATGTGGACAGTCGGTTTATCTTTATTTAAACCAATTGATCACAAGCATGCTTTAAAGTCTGTGTTTAAAAATCCATCTGTTGTTGCAGTATTGATTGGATTTATCATTATGCTTACAGGCATCAAGTTTCCGGTATTTATTACCAAAACAATAAGTAGTATTGCGGCATGTACAACAGCAATCTCTATGTTTGTAGTAGGATCAATCCTAGCAGAGATTGAATGGAATAACCTATTAGATAAGAAAGTCCTATTCTTCTGTTCTATACGATTAATTGCGTATCCTTTTATTGTATTTATTGTACTAACATTCTTAAAGGTTCCGACATTAATTAAAGCGATAGCAATTATTATGACAGGTATGCCAGCTGGATCTACAGCAGCAATTCTTGCGGAGCAGTATGGATGTGATGCTAAGTTTGCAGCAAAGCTAATCCTAGTATCTACAGTATTATCTGTTATTACAATTCCAATTCTATGTTTAGGCTTATAACAATGTAGTACAATTATCTCATCAGTAACTTTTATACTGAGTCAAATCAGTTTGATTGTTACGGAGGGGAATATGAATAGACATAATAATCAGTATCTTGGAGCAATCATTGGACATGCAGTTGGTGATGCAATGGGCTTTCCCACTGAATTCTCAAAGAGGGAAGAACTACTACAGAATCCAGTGATTGAAATGATAGATAGTCCAGATGTAGGTCAACCTGCAGGATCTTGGTCAGATGATACTGCAATGGAAATCGCAACAATTGATTCGTTCATTCAAAAGAAATGTTTTGATTATAAAGACATCATGGATAAATGGGTAAAGTGGATTAGCAAATCGGAATACACACCAACAGGTGTGGCTTTTGATATTGGTAGAACTTGTTTGAAAGCTATTAAAAAATATTGTAATGGTACGCCACCATTGCAATGTGGATCTACATCTATGAATGAAAATGGAAATGGTTCACTTATGAGAATCTTGCCGGTTGCTTTATATGCATATTCGAAGAAATTAGATGATACATCTATTCATAAATTAACTAATGAAGTATCTTCTTTAACACATGCGCATGAAGTTAGTAGATTAGGCTGTTATATTTATGTGCAGTTTATAATATGCTTGTTAAAAGGAAATACAAAACAAGAAGCATACAAACATATTCAAGATTTAGACTATCACTCATTTACAATGGATTCTATGAATCGATATACTAGAATTTTAGATGAACAAATTGAAGTCCAAATACTTGATAATATAAAATCCTCGGGATATATCGTTGATACATTAGAGTGTGCAATGTGGATTTTCATGAATGCACAACACTATAAAGAAGCTATCATTGCGTCAACGAATATTGGTGGAGACACTGATACAATAGGCGCAATTGTTGGGTCAATGGCTGGTATTTATTATGGATTTGAAGATATTCCATCTAGTTGGTTAGATAAATTACAAAGAAAAGATTATCTAATGGAGCTTGTGGATAGATTTGAAAAGTCTGTTAATGAGTAGTTAATGAAACTGATAATTATATAGAGGTTATTTATGAAAGAAATCATTCAAAAGAAGTTAGAAGAAATTGAGAAACAAGAGCATGTAAAAATTATTTTAGCAATCGAATCTGGAAGTAGAGCTTGGGGTTTTGAATCAGCGGATAGTGACTACGATGTAAGATTTATTTATGTTCGTGAACCAGAAATGTATCTTAGACTCGATTCTGTTCGTGATGTAATTGAATGGCAATTAGATGAAGTATTCGATATTAGTGGATGGGATATTAAGAAAGCATTGCAATTATTATATAAATCAAATCCAACGCTATTTGAATGGATCAATTCTCCAATTGTTTATAAGGAAACAAGAGAAGGAAGAGAGTTAAGAGATATATCAAAACAATATTTTGATGTTAAGAAGAGTGTTATGCACTACTTAAATATGGCATCAAATACTTTTGATGATTATCTGCAGGATGAAAGCGTAAAGTTAAAGAAATACTTTTATGCATTAAGACCTATACTTGCTGCAGAGTATGCATTAGAAAATAAAACACAACCACCTATTAAATTTAACGATTTAAAGGATATGATATTGGAAGATAATTTAAAGACTGAAGTTAATCATCTATTGGAATTGAAGATGAAATCTAAGGAGACTGAATATATTCCTGTTGTAAATGAATTAAATCTATATATTAAAAATAAAATGCAAGAAATAAATGAACAAGCATATCAATTAAATGAGATGAGATTCGAATGGGATATACTAAATCGATATTTTCTTAAATTATTAAATATTAATGTAATAAATTGATATAATAAGTAAGTAAATTAATAT
>CALHUY010000033.1 GCA_938039295.1 uncultured Solobacterium sp. | reverse complement strand
CTGCTAATGAATATGAAGAGAAGTGGATTGGCTGGTGTGATCAAATAAACACTAAGTTATAACAGAATCAAAAGTAAAAGGCACATCGCTCGATGTGCCTTTTACTTTTGATCTTGTTGTAGCTTAGTGTGTATTTGATTACACCAGCCAATCCACTTTTCTTCATAGTCATGAGCAGAAATAACTCTGTCAACCAAATCATATGGAGAATGAATTCCTCTTTGTTTACATTGTTCTACACAATAACGATATAGATTCCAATCTAGTTCATCTTCATCATAGACTAATGGTACCGATTCTAAACCTGCAAGTATTGCAAAGACTGCCCTTGTATGTCCATCCGTCAAGATTGGAACACCATCTAATACCTTCACAGGTAAAGGTTTAAAGTTTGATAAATCATCTTTATGAAACCATGCTTGAATGTTCGATAGTTTCACTTGCGAAATATAAAACTGGGATGGTTGTAAATCTTTTAATGAATAGTCTGGATACTGCTTCCGACTCATTTGCTACTCCGGTAGTGATACATAATAATCCCACCTGCTACTGCTACATTTAGAGACTCAAAGCCTTCCATTTCAATGCGTACACGATAGTCAGCCTGAGTAATGATATCTTGATGAACACCCTGTCCTTCATTTCCCATCACAAATGCCATACATTCTGTTACAGGTATCTCACTCATTGTCGTAGATTCCTGTAAGGAAGTCGCAATGACTTTTACACCCTGACTTTGTAAAGCAGGAATTAAAGTGGAGAAGTCTTTGCGTACAACAGGAATATGGAATAATGCGCCTTGGGTAGAACGAATTGCTTTATCGTTGTAAAGGTCACAAGTCTCAGTTGAACAATATACGCCATCAAAGCCAAATGAAATTGCAGTACGAATCAATGTACCAAGATTACCAGGATCTTGAATGCCATCTAGTAATAAAAGACGATTCTGTTTTGTGATATCTAACTTACGTTGACGACAAACCGCAATGTAATGCACATTCGAAACATTCTCAGATAACTTTGCCATAATGGCTGGTGTTACTTCTACCACCTGTTCAAAGTCAAACGGTGACGTTGTATCTGTCACAATGGTTTCTACGGCATTAGCCGCTAGAGCTTCTTTAATAAGATGCTCACCTTCTACCAGAAATAAACCTGTTTCGTCACGATGTTTCTTCTTATGTAGTAGAGTCCAGTTTTTAATTTTTGCATTCTGTAATGAACTTATCTTTTCCATAGTCATAATCATACCACACCTATTTCGTAGCGACGATTTCAAACAGAGGTGTAGAAGCGTAATTAATCTTCTCCTCTTGTGTCCATACTCTTTGATATACTTCTGTATCAATCTGAATATCTTGAAAGCCGATCTTCTTAAGTTCTTCTTTATCCCATGACGGTCTATCTATTAGTGTCATTGGTAATTGTTCTGCGATACGTTCCATCTGGTCAAAGTTTACACCAATATTATGGTCATATAGATGTGCACGTTTTACATTTTGACGGTCCTCTTCATACGCTTTGCGTAACTCTTCAGAGAATAAGTAGTGATACCAATTCGCATCGAAGATAATCAGTTTGCCCGATGGCTTTAGTACACGATACCACTCTTGATATGCGAGTATAGGATTCTCTAGGTTCCACGTTAGATTACGGTTGATAATCACATCAACCGAATCATCTTCAAACTCTAGATGTTCTGCTGGTTGTTTGAGAAAACGAATGGAAAGATGATACTTTCTTGCGTTTTCATGAGCTTGTTTTAACATCTCTTCGGTACAGTCGATACCCGTCACCTGGTAACCTGCTCGACTGAGAAGAATTGCCATAAACCCTGGTCCAGTCCCAATATCTAATATCTTTAGATCTTTCTTCTTTGGAAAGTGTCTTGTGAGTTCGTTTAGCCAAGCAACCGTAGATGTCCCTGTTAGCTCCTCATTATTTTCAACAGAATAACTCCCGGCACGATTGGTCCAATATTGGATAATTTTTTCTTGAATTGTATGCATGTCTTCTAATTCCTTATCGTGTACTATTTTATCATAGTTCAAATAAAAACCCGAATTTCTTCGGGTGATTATTGTCTTTGTCGATAGACTTCAAAGGATAATACTGCGGCAGCACTCGCTGCGTTTAATGCATTGCGGAAATCATTTGCGTATGGAATATAGATATTCTGCTCAATCTCATTTCGCACTGCTGATGATAGTCCTCTCATCTCACCACCGATGGCCAACAAACATGGTTTACGATAGTCAGCTTCTAGATAGGTGATAGCGTCTTTACGCATCGCTGCATAAGTCATGATACCTTGTTTTTTAAGGTCTTTTACAAGTTGTGGTAAGTCATCAGACATCACAATATTCATGTATTCGAATGCACCTGCACTAGACTTAGCAATCGTACTTTCCGCACTTGTCCAATCATGTCTAGGTAGAATTAATCCATCACAACCTGCACTATATAAAGTACGGATAATATAACCTAAATTAAATGGATCTTCCACCCCTTCTAGCAATACAAGAAATGGTGTTTTGCCATGCATGCATTCGGATAGATCTTGGTAGATTCTTGGGCTAGCATCCGCAACCAATCCACCGTGTGTTCTGCCAGTTGCCATTGCATTGATTTCTTCACGCTCTAATGGCATGCATGGAATTCCTTTTTCCTTTGCACGATGTAAGATAAAGTTTAAGTCTTTATCATTTTTATGTTTATCATAGTAGAGTTTTTCTACCTTGCGATGATTTCCAAGAATGGCAGCTTTTACACTAACATTTCCTTCTAGCAACATTAGCGTGCCCTCCGCACCAGATCATTTTCACCAATCTCAAATGGGATTGGAACCTGCACAACGACCATTGGACGTCTAGAACTTACAAGGTATTCTCCCTTTGGATCTTTGATCCATTCAACTCTGAAAGTACGCTTGTCTTTGCCAGGTGAAATCACTTCTAACATTTCACCAACATCAAATGCATTACGTGTCTCTAAGTAGGCAACATTTGCGTCTTGATCGTATCCGGCAACTTTGGCTAGGAAGTCATGATTAACATCCGCATCAGAGTATGCATGATAGATGAGTGTATTTAATCCTGCTTCACCAGGATAGAATGCTGTTGTTGTCTGGCGATTTTCAGCACGTGAGATTTCCTTTTTATGATATGCCAATCTTTCTGGTGAAAGTGGTCCATCATTTTCTGCAATCTCATCAATCAAATGTCGATATGCACTAACAACAGATGCGACATAATACTCTGTCTTCATGCGTCCTTCAATCTTTAAGGAACTAACACCTGCATCCATCAATTCATACATATAATCCGCTGCTAGTAGGTCCTTAGAACCCATGGAATATAAAATATCTGTATTTAATTCCTTATCATCTTGATAAACATGATATTGCCAACGACAACTTTGTGCGCAACCTCCACGGTTAGCATCTCGCAATGTCATACGGTTGGATAGTGTACATCTACCAGAGTAGTTTACACACATACCACCATGGATAAAAGCTTCTGTATCCACCGGACATTCCTTTGTGATGGCATAGATATCTTCAATCGAACATTCACGTGCAAGTACTGCACGGTCTAGTCCTAACTGTTCGTGTAAGAATTTAGCTGTTTCTACATTGGTAATACTCATCTGTGTGGAACAGTGAATTTCTAACTTTGGTGCACATTCACGTGCTAGTTTCATAATCGATGGTGAGGCTGCGATAATCGCTGTAACACCATACTCTTCTAACTTCATTAAATACTCGCGTAAGCCCTCATAGTCTTCTTCGTGAGGAATGACATTGGTTGTGACATGGATATGCGCGTTATACTGGCGTGCGAAAGCACATGCTTCCTTGATATCTTCCATCGTAAAGTTGGAAGCTCTTGAGCGTAAGGAATAGGATTGTCCACCAATATAGACCGCATCAGCACCATAACGAATCGCTGTCTTACAACGATTCAGATCCCCTGCTGGGGCTAATAATTCAGGTTTCTTCATCATAACTTTATCTGATCGTCTTCTGTCCATAATATCCATCAGATACAGGTAATTCTGGATATTTGAGAACAAATTCCTTTCTAACACTCTCGCCATCTTCCCCATCAAGCACACGACGATACATCCGTACCGCATCTAATAGTGCTGCTTGTGGAATATAGTTTCCATACATTTCAAAACGCTGAATGCCCGCGTTTGAAAAAGGCTTTAACCACGCAAATGATTCCTGTACGAAATCTGTATAGATCATCATACCTGCTTCATTTTCATATGCTGGCATCATACCATCACGCTTTTGTTCACGAAGGTATAGATGACGGTTATGATGTAAAGGCTCTTCAATATTTGCGACTTCTTGATATGCTGTTAATAGTGGTCGCTTAGAAATACTCATGAGTAGGTATCCAAATACCTGAATACCACAATGACGTACACTTGAGGCAATCTTCAAGATTTCCTCCTCTGTTAAAAGCGGTGAAATATTCACCGAATACATTCCTGTCGATAGCCAAAACTTTGCGTCTTCTGCAGAGGTTACTAGGGTTTCTGGGCTGTAGATGAGTTTATCTTCTAATGACAAATCCTTGGCTACTTGATATAGTCCAGGATCTGCGATAATAACACCATCAACCCCCATCTCTAGTAACTGTTGGAGTTCTTGTTGTGCATGTTTGATTTCGCTTTGTGGAAACAGACGATTCATGAGCACAAACAGCTGTATCTGCATCAAACGTGCTTGCGTTAATAGTTCTTCAATCTGCGCAATCGAAAAAGCATGGAGCGAGCTAAATACTCCTCCTTCGAGTGCAACAATTACTTCATCTGCACCTGCTTCTTTAAGCAGTGCGATATCTTCTTTTCTTTCACATGTAACTGATATTTTCTTCATACCGCCCTATTATAACATGAATTCCAAGCACACCATTTGACATTGCACATACTTATGCTATGTTATAAACGTAATTGGCGTTAAGTGCTGTATGGAACGGGTCCCTACAGACGAAAAGCATAGCTTGCGGTCATTACAACTCCCATTATGTGAACGAAAGCCTTTCTTCACAAATGGATGTGAAAGGAAGGTTTTTATATGTTTAATAAAGAATTTTGGAATTCATCCGCATCAAAACTAAAATCAGTAAAGTATCTTGCATTAATGGGTGTATTTATCGCACTCAAGATTGTCGTATCTAAGCTCTACTTCCCAGTATCCGAGAACTTAAAAGTAGGATTTGGCTTTATACTACTTGCAATTGAATCATCCATTCTTGGTCCAGTAGCTGGAGCACTGTCCGCAATTATCACCGATAATCTCGGTTTCTTCTTAGGTGGTGATGGTGTCTACTTTGCTGGCTATACACTAACACCAGTACTTGCCTGCTTCGTATGGTCATGTTTCTTATACAAGCAGAAAATTACTGTGGTTAAGATTATCATTGCAAAACTCATCAACTCATTATTTGTAACTGTAGTAGTTGGATCACTTTGGAGTTCTATGTTGTATGGCAAAGGTTATATTTTCTACTTCACAAAGAGCTTAATTAAGAATTCTCTCTTATTCCCTATTGAAGTCATTTTACTAGTCATTGTATTCAATGCATTAGCACCTGTACTCAAGCGTTATAAGCTCATTGATTCTTCGAATACATTCCCAATTCCTTGGTTTTAATTCTAGCCTGCTGTAACATCAGCAGGTTTTCTTTTTGTATGCACAAAACCATTGGTGTATAATTGCAATATGATAGAAAAACATTACTGGAAGATTAAGCAAGCAGCCTTAAATATAGATTTATGTGTTGTTTCCAAGCATCACAGTATCGAAGAAATACAATCCTATTACGACGCAGGCGAAAGAATCTTTGCGGAAAATAGAACTGCTGAACTTGTTTCAAAGGCAGCAGTCTTACCAAAAGATATCGCTTGGCAATACATAGGACATTTACAGCGTAATAAAGTAAAAGATATCTTACCTGTTGTATCCTGTATTCAATCGCTCGATAATATCGCTCTTGCGAAAGTCATCGAAAAAGAAGCGACGAAACGAAATCGTAAAGTTAATGTGCTTATTGAATTGCATTTAGCTGATGAAGATACCAATAAGAGTGGATTAGATCCTGCTGATGTAGAAGTATTTACAAACTTCCTCTTACAAGAGTGTCCTCATATTATGATTCAAGGTTTAATGACCATGGGTCCACATACAAATGATGAAGCACGAATTCATGAAGTCTTTACCAAAGCACAAGATATCTTTCTACATCTTCAGGAAACATTTGGTAAACAATACTTCCATACTCTTTCTATGGGTATGAGCCATGACTATCCAATCGCAATTGAGCACGGTAGTACCATGTTACGGATTGGAACATATTTATTTGAGGAGAATGAATTATGACATTTACAAAAAAGAGCGCAAATCTAACTCCAATCGCAGATGCAGTGTTTACTGTCGTTGCGAAAGCAAAGGAAGATAAACGTATCAACGGTGAAGAAAATGTAATAGACGCAACGATTGGTACACTCTGTGATAACGATGGAAACCTAGTCGCACTGAAGTCTGTATTTGATCACTATGATACAATTGACCACCGTGTAAAAGCTTCCTACGCCGCAAGCTTTGATGGAAATCCTAACTTTCGCAAAGATGTATATGAATGGGTAACCCAGGGCAACAACCTAAAGCTTGCACACAACGTTGTCGCAACACCAGGTGGATCAGGTGCTGTCAGTTCTACCTTTACGTCTGTATTAGAAGAAGGAGAAACTGTCATTATCCCAAATATTGCTTGGGGTAGTTATCGTTTGATGGCTTCGGAAAATAACCTAAAGATTGCAGAGTATGAACTCTTTAGTGAAGATAATCACTTCAACATCGCTTCCATCAAAGAAACAGTACAGGAAGTTATGAAGACGCAAGAACGCATTCTATTACTCATCAATGACCCTTGCGAAAATCCGACTGGATATACAATGAGCCACGAGGAATGGAAAGAAGTCATCGACTTTATAAATGAAGTCTCAAAGACACACCCTATCGTTTTACTGGATGATATTGCTTATATCGATTATGCTTACAATGCGGAAACTTCTCGTAAGTATATGGAAATCTGGAATGATCTTAGTAAGAATGCCATGGTGATTGTTGGCTTCTCTTGTTCAAAGACAATGACTTCCTATGGCTTACGTTGTGGGGCCGCAGTGATTCTTGCACAACTGGAAGAATCCGTTACTGAGATGAAAACAGTATTAGAAAAGAAAGCACGTGCTACTTGGTCTAATATTCCAAATGCCGCAATGGAAAACTTCAGTTGGGTTATTAATGAAAATAGAGAAGAATTTCTCAAAGAAAAACAATTATATATTGATTTAATGAGAGAGCGCTCTTCTATCTTCTTAACAGAAGCACATGAAATTAAACTGCCACATTATCCATACCGCGAAGGTTTCTTCGTAACGTTAAAAATCTATGATAATGATTTATGCAAAAAAGTTCATGAAGCATTCTTAGAGAATCATATTTATACAGTAAAAGTAAACCATGGCATTCGCGTTGGTTTATGTTCCCTACCAAGCCATAAAATTTATGGTCTAGCAAAGAAAATGAAGGAGATTGAGGACACTATCCTCAAGTAGAAAAACTATGCCAGCTGCAACTACACATGTTGAATTTGCGAAAGATGTTCTTCGTACATTAGATGAAGAACATGCACGCATGATTACAAACAAAGGAATGTTTTACTTAGGTTCGCAAGGACCAGATATGCTATTCTTCTCTAGAGCGTCCCTGTTACCAGGATCACTTAAGAAGTATGGTGATCAGATGCACGATGAAAAGTGTGATGAATTTATCGAATACTTTGATAAGTATAGTGAAAATGATTCTGATTTAAGAAGTTATTTCTATGGCTTCTTATGTCACTATGCTTTAGATTCTACTGCACATCCACTTATTAACGCAGTCGCAAGAGATACACATATTCAAACAGGATTACACGAAGGTGCTGCTCACGTCATCAGTGAAGCAAATATCGACGTATGGATGTTACACCAACGTGGTAGAACGGAAGATTCCTATGATGTATTTAATTACATGAAGATTGACAAGGTATCAAAGTCAAAGCTTGGACTAATGTATGCAGGAATGTTTCAGAAGGTATTTAATCTAAACATCAAACCTAGTCTATGTGCAGAATCTGCGACAGAGATCGTTCGTTATACAAAGTTCTTATATCCAACAAAACTCAAATACGATTTGATGTGTGCTCTTGAAAAACAAATTAAAATACCACCCGTTTTATCCGGAATGGTATTGTACAAAAAGAATGATTTCAAGGTTCTAAACCTAGAACATAAATCTTATCCACTTCGCTATGACTTAAGTAGAGAGATTCATGCCTCATTTCCAGAATTATATGGTAAAGCAGTCAACTTCGCCAAGCAATTAATTGATACACGTAGTCCAGAAGACTTCCGTATCAACTTCAATGGCGAACCATACCAAGAATAAAACCGATTCACTGGAATCGGTTTTTAAATGTCTGTCTCTGCCCAAGAAGGTAATTCATTACCTTTACGGATTAATACAGTCTTTTGATAATTTGTTTGGTTAAGGAATCGTAATACTTGGTCAACTTCTTCATCGGTACAACCCACAAGAAGCTTTACATCTAATTCCTTGATGAGGATGTCTGCTGCGACAACTAATGCGCTAATCTCATATCGATTACCACTACCAGCATAGAGTGATACACCATCTTTTCCAAAACTCTTTGTATCGTTGATATATCCATAATCCACTGGATAGATTAAGTTCTGAAAGCGTGGATGAACTTCACCTTTTTTTCTTGTAATTTGGTATCCACTGGATAAGTACAGCGTATCTAACTTCTGCCAGAAATAGGCATTATTTTCAAATTCAATCATTGTATACCCCTTTGATGTTTCCATTATACTATTACAGAATATTTCTGTAAATATATCCCAATTTCTCTGAAAAAAATTTCATTAGAACTAGAATTTTGAAATATTTATTTCAGGCGTATTCATTCCCAGATGGTGGAATCTTTTCCTGACGCAACTTCAAAGTGATACTTTGCAATGCCAATATCAGTATCCAGCGCAAAGCCAAGACCCTTTTTCACATATACCTTTCCATCTCGATAGCCAAAACGATAACTATGTTGGTTTAAAGCAGATGGAGCCATAGCTACAGCCTCTACTCCGTTAACAAACCAATCCGGTAGTTCAGGATAGCCAATGGATAAGTCTTTCACCTGCTTATATTTATGTTCTCTTCCTTGGTTTTCACCATATCCAATTGCGATAATCATTAAGAACTTTTCACCCGGTTTGATATCTACAACACTTTCAATCTTTTTATAGGTACCACCTACCCAACAGGTATTAAGACCTAACATTTGTGCCTTAAGAACAATCTTTTCTCCATAATAGCCACAACGCTCATTGAAGGTTGAATCATCCCTCCCTACTAATGCGATATAGTTCTTTACATTAGAGAATAAGCCATAGTGATACAAACGTTTTGCGAAAGCCTGTGGTTCATTTTCAATCAATTGAATATGTAGGTTTCCTTCTTGATTACATTCGTCAATATACTTACATAATTCATTACGTACATCTATATCAATTGACTTATCTAAGTACGAACGTACGGAATGTCTTTGCTTGATAGCGTCTAATAATTCCATCAGTTATTTCTCCTTGAAAAAGAAATGGCACAACTCTTTTAAAATTGTGTCATTATCTACGGCTTCATTATAACAGGTACATTTTAATTATCACTGTTCTTTCACTATTCTATATCTTTTGAAAAAAAAGAAAGTAGCTTTTATGATAAGCCACTTTCAATCGATTTATATATACTACCGATATGATTTCTTCACATACATTGCAGATAGAACTGCAAGTGTTGATAGGCAAAGAATTGCCATATACCATGTAGAATGACTATTATCTGCGGTCTTTGGTGTAGAGACTCCTACCCAACGATATATGTGTGTTGTATCCCCATTTACAGCTGTATTTGTAGAAAGATATACATATCCATCAAATACTTCTGGTCCAAATGTTCCATAAACTCTTTCCTTGATTGGTGTACCATCTTCTGTTACCCAATTTGTCTTAACACGGTATGTGTAGATAAAATCTAATAAATTCATCTGGTCAGACGAAAGTGTTAGGTTCTTACTTTCATAATCCACTGCATAATCTGGAATCAACTTTCCATATCTAAAGAGTACTGTAAATAGGTTATCATTTCCTGTATCTTCCTGTGCAAGAACTCTTCCTTGATCATCGATATAACGAATTCTCCAACTTGTCGGCTTACGATTAACCCATTTTGCGTAGATTGTCATATCATATGCAATCGATTCATTGATATCAAAAGGTTGCGTAAATGCCGGATCTTTATACCAACCATCAAACCAATATCCGTCCTTAGAAGGAATATTTGGAATATCCTTACGTACACTACCCATCATTGGAATTGTTACAACTCCTGGTAATGCAGAAGTAGCACCATTACTTATAACCGTTACATTTACACTTGGTTCTTCCCATTTTGCATAAATGAAGCGATCACGGCTGGACATTGTTGCGTTTTCTTTCAACTTAGTACCCTCTTGAAATGTATCAGTTGTATACCAACCCGTAAATACATAGTGTGATGGTACATTGCTTGGCTTAACTGGATTATTTAGGATATTTTGGTAGTTGGATAATGGCTCTCCATAATAAAGATTTAGTACTGTTCCATCTGTATTTTCTAGGTGGAGATTGTACTTATTACGTGTTTTATATATGTGCATATATGTTTGGCCATCACCATCATAGTCGTTTACCACTTGATTATTGTTATATACAACAATCAGTGAACCACCTGTATATGCAGTTAAATCAGGGTTGGACGCATTAACATCTGTCGTATACTCATCTACCCCATTTGTCCAATAATAATATGAATAGTTAAATGCGGCTGTATTAGGAAAATATACGCTAAACTTACTGTAAGTAAGTGTATCTACATCCCAAATACGATTATTTGGATTTCTTGACCATGTACCATCAGGATTTTGCTCGTGATAGATTACATGAATCTTCTTTGCACTTGGAGCTACTGCTAATTTTCTAGCATGGAATTCCAAATGATATGGATCAACATTAAAGAATTGTTGTTCTGTAAAGGTAGGTGGTGTTTTATCATAGTGAGAACTTGCATTATTTGGCGCAGACCATAGATAGGTTTGGTCAATGCTAAAAATACCATCTGTCTTATGTCCATAGATTCCCTGATATGACTCACGTCGCTCTTCTGTATTTGTCGTGAAGTTATAATACACAAGTGTGATTGTCATCACTGGACGATCATAGTAGACATTTACTACCGTTGAACCATCTGCTAAGACTAGCTTTGTCGCATTCTCTGCATCTGTCTTTACCTGATTGTATTTACGATAGGTCGTATCATATTGTGGACCGTTATAGACAACCGCACTATTTACATTCTGTGTTTTTGTTTCTGTATTAAATAATGTATATGTCTTTTGTGCATCTGTATACGATACTTCATCCGTTGCGTTTTGATACCAATAATTAACAATATATGTCGATTGGAATGGAATATCATACTCTGCATAGACATGCATATCCTCTGCCGGTTGTATCCCAGCATTCCATGTCTGTAAAGCACCTGTACTATCCTGATATGCCCAACGAATAAATACCTTGCCTGGAATCGTTGGTTGAGCTGGTTGTGTCTGTGTACTTTCGTATAAATATGTTAAATGGAAATCTTGTGCTGGATCACCTGTATGAAAATATGTCGTTAACTTCTTTCTTGCATAATAAACAGAAACCGTAATATCTCCACTTGGTGCTATCTGTACCTGTTCAGGAATCAGAGCTTGAAACCCAGGATATGTTCGATTGGCGAGTGCCTGTGTCATATCCCCTACATTACCTGTAAGAGTTTCATATTCTGCCAAGGATTCGTCTTCATAGCTGCCAGACAATGTCTGACGAATATGGCGAACGGTATAAGTTCTAGTCGTTGGAACTGGTTGTGTTGTAGGTGTTGATGAATCTGCGAATACTGCAGTAGAAATTGTGGTCACACAAATACTACATACCATTAGCAGAGCACAAAGAAAACTAATCACTCTGATTTTCTTCATTCTTTTGTCCTCCCATAAATAATAGAGTTATTTTAGCACGCAAAAAGGAAATTGTAATCATTTTTTGATGTTGTTTTTTACAAAAAAGTTGATATTAATCTAGTAAAAAAACAACGAATACAAAGCGTATCCATTGTTCGTTTTATAACTGATAAAGTTTTGTTTGACAACGTTCTAGTAGTTGGTAAATATCATACTCTCCAACTAGATTCATCACTGCCATGACAATTTCCAAACAGCCATTCGCATCACTTAATGCATTATGGTGGTCCAGCTCAATTCCAATATAGTCACATACATCATTGAGGCGATGATGCTTGAGATTTGAAAAGACACGTTTGCATAATTCCACTGTATCAAAATATTCTAATACCGGAATCTTCTTGCCAGTATTCAAACAAGTCTGTTTTAAACAGTTCATGTCAAACCGTGCATTATGTGCCACGACTACTGCATCTTCAAAGTATCCCGTTAATGCACGATAGATCTCTGAAAATGTAGGTGCATCTTCAACATCTTTTGCAGCAATGCCATGAACACGAATATTGTAAGGTGAAAAATAACTAACGTTTTCTTCTGGTTTAATCAAAGAGTAATAGTGATCAATGACCACTCCATCTTCCATTACCGCAATACCGACCGAACAAACACTCGCCATTTGATTGTTTGCAGTCTCAAAATCAATCGCAACGATTTTAGTCATCTTCTTTAATATGCTCGTATGTCATCTGGTAGATTTTTTCGATATGTTCATCTGCCATTGAGTAATAAACATTCTTACCAATCTTCTTTGTCTTTACCAATTTTGTTTTCTTTAAAGAAGATAACTGATGGCTGATGGCACTTGTACTCATCTGTAATAGTGCAGCTAAGTCACCAACACATAGTTCACTGACAAAGAGTGCGTTCATAATCTTGAGTCTAGTGCTATCACTAAACATATCAAAGATTAAACTCATATCATCAACATCTGCTTCGCAAATCATATTCGCTCTACATTTTTCTACTGCTTCAGGATTTACTAATTTTGTCATACTCCCTACTTTCTATGATTCTTTTTCGCTTGCTTGCCTGGTGCTAAAGAATTTAACCATTTCTCTATGCGATACTTTGCATAGACTTCTTGTTTTTCAACACTTCCATCTACCAATGAAATTACCAGCTGATCGAAACTTGGATTCCGTTCATAATGCCAAGATACCATATCCTCATAGTAGATGATGAAACACTCTGATTTATCATGACGATTGTAAAGCACAATGTAGTCATGATGGATTTCATATAGTTTACAATCTGGCAACATTAATAGCGAGAATAACGATACCATGATGACCATAACTCCAATCACCTGTAAATAGGAACGTATCCATAAAAAACTAATGCCAGCAATCATCGCGATCATTAAAAATGATGTTGGTTTTACATTGGAAACGTAAAAAGGAACGTCATCTTTCGGTAAATTTCTTACACGTATTTCTTTCGATTTCATAAAAACATTATAACACGCAGATGTTTCTCAGCGAATTAAAGTAATATTTGATATACTTTATAGCGGAAAAGAGGGAAATCATGAAACAACCAGTTACTTTTGAAATTACACATGTCTGTAAACAATCCGGTGCTCGTACAGGTATTTTACACACACCACACGGTGATGTTGAGACACCAATGTTTATGCCTGTCGGTACACAAGCAACCGTTAAATTCGTATCTCCAGAAGAACTTAAAGATTTAGGTTCTGGTGTGGTACTTGCCAATACCTATCATTTATGGCTTAGACCAGGCGAAGATATCGTTGACCAAGCTGGTGGGGTTCAGAAGTTTATGAACTACAAAGGTCCTATGTTAACAGATAGTGGAGGATTCCAAGTTTTCTCCCTCGCAGATCAACGTAAGATTACAGAAGAAGGCGTTACCTTCAAGAACACTCTCAATGGCGATACACTCTTCCTCTCCCCTGAAAAATCAATCCAGATTCAAAATAAGATTGGTGCTGATATTATCATGTCCTTTGATGAATGTATTCCTTACCCAGCCACACGGGAATACGTTGAAAAGAGTACAGAGAGAACGTTACGTTGGGCATTACGTGGTAAACAAGCACACACCCGTCCAGAAGAACAGGCACTCTTTGGTATTGTACAAGGTGGTGACTATGAAGACCTTCGTAAATACTGTGCTGAAAAGCTAATTGAGATGGACTTTCCTGGCTATGCGATTGGTGGTACATCGGTTGGTGAAGATAAAGAAACGATGTATCGTATGGTGAAGTGGGCATCTGATGCCTTACCATTTGATAAGCCAAGATACCTTATGGGGGTTGGTGCAGTCAATGATTTATTAGAGGCAGTTAGCCGCAACGTTGATATGTGCGATTGCGTATTACCAACTCGTATCGCAAGACATGGAACACTAATGACAAGTGAAGGAAGAATCTCTATCCGTAAAGCCATCTACAAAAATGACTTTACACCACTTGATCCAGAGTGTGATTGTTATACATGTCGCAACTATACAAAGGCTTACCTCAATCACCTACAACGTACAAATGAAGGATTTGGTACACGCCTAATGTCTATCCATAACTTACGTTTCTTAGTGAAGCTCATGGAAGACGCAAGAAAAGCAATCAAAGAAGATCGCTTTAACGACTTCAAAGAGGAAACTCTTGCGAAGATGAAATTTGACCACAGAGGATTTTAATATGAAATGGAAAACAAGTGATTTTGATTATGACTTGCCAGAAGAACTAATTGCGCAAACCCCCTTGCTCGATCGCACTTCTTCTCGTATGCTTGTCATTCACAATACAGAAAAGAAATATGAAGACAAACACTTCTACGATATTGTAGACTACCTGCATGCAGGTGATATTCTAGTACGGAATAACACACGTGTTATCCCCGCTAGATTATTTGGCACAAAGGAAGAAACAGGTGCTCACGTTGAGTTACTTCTACTAAGACAGCTTCCAGATGATGTTTGGGAGTGCCTAGTTGGTAATGCGAAGGTTGTAAAACTTGGCGCAATTGTTTCCTTCCATGATGGACGTTTACGCGCAGAATGTGTAGAAATTGGTGAAAAAGGTTTACGAAAGATGCGCATGATCTACAACGGTATCTTCAATGAAATCTTAGATGAATTAGGAAATGTACCATTACCACCATATATCAAAGAGAAGTTAGATGACCCAGAACGTTACCAGACTGTCTATGCCAAGGTAAGAGGTTCTGCCGCAGCCCCAACTGCTGGTTTACACTTTACAGATGAAATCTTTGAAAAGTTAAAAGAAAAAGGTGTTACTGTCGTTGATGTAACATTACACGTGGGTTTAGGTACTTTTAGACCAATGGATACAGAAGATGTCGAAGACCATGACATGCATAGTGAAGTTTACTACATGTCTAAGGAAGCTGCAGATACATTAAACGCTGCTAAGTCTAATGGTCAACGTATCTTTGCGATAGGTACAACATCTGTACGTACACTTGAGTCCGTATGGAATCGATTTGGTAAGTTTGAGGAATGTTCTGGTGAGACAAAACTATTTATTTACCCAGGATACCAATGGCATACTATCGATGGTATGTTAACAAACTTCCACCTTCCAAAGTCCACACTCATTATGATGATTGCGTCCTTTGCAGGATATGAATTTACTCTCGAGGCTTATCGCCATGCAGTACAGGAGAAATACCGTTTCTTCTCCTTCGGCGATTGTATGTTAATTACCAATGAATGAAAAAGAAAAAGAAGCCTATATTACCTATTTAAAGAATCGTAAATCTTCTGCGAAGACAAACTACTATGTTGAGTCTCTCAAAGAGATGAAGAACATCAAAGCTAGTACAAATGAAAAGCCAAAGTTACTCTTGCATGCATGTTGTATTGTATGCGCATGTTGGCCTTTAGAATTTCTTCATGAAGTCTTTGATGTAACGATTATGTATAATAACTCCAACATCTGGCCAGCATCAGAATACGACATGCGTTTATCTGATATGAAACGGTATCTGGATGAAAGATGGCATGGAGAAATTAAAATGGTAATAGAGCCTTATAACTATGATGCTTTTGACCAAAAGCTTTTAGCAAAGCGCAAAGATGATCCAGAAGGATGGCTACGTTGTTTCTCATGTTACACAGAGCGAATGAACGCAGCGTTTGCCTACGCAGACCAAAATGGCTATGACTACTTTACAACAGTCATGACCTTCTCACGTCAAAAAGATTCTCAAAAGCTCAATGAGATTGGTCGCTCATTACAGCAGAAATATTCACACACGAAGTATTTCTACTCCGATTTCAAAAAGGGAAATGGCCAACAACATTCTACAGAAATCTCTGATGCATATTGTCTATACCGTCAAGATTACTGTGGTTGTAAGTATTCTTATGATTCTAGAAAAAAAGATAAGTGCGACTCCTAAGAATCGCACTTTTTCATTACTTCTCTAATACATCTAACTTTTCGTTTAAGAGTTCAATTAACTTTTCTTTTGTACGGATATTGTCCATCACTTCTGTATATGTACCAGCCTTCTTATTGATGACAATATCGTTGTAGTAGTTACGGCCTAATGTTTCATAGTACTTAGATAGTTCACGTGAGTGATGTCCAATCTCTGCACGAATTTCAGCCTTTTGCTTTTCAACCTTTAGCTTAGAAGTAAGACCTTCTGTACTTTCTGTTACAACCTTTGTAACGTTTGTTAGTAAATCGGAAATTGTTTTTCCTAAATCATCGAATCCATTCTTGTTATTTTCTGACATGTCCTTAGTCCTTTCCGGCCCTTTCAATGAGGTCCCAAATAATAAATGCGATTTCTTCATTTGTAGCTTCGCCTTGGTCAATCAATTCGACAATACCACTGATTAAGATGTTTGCGTAATACTTCGTGTTGTCTAATGTCAACTCACCAAGTCGTACTCCTTCATCAAATAGTTTTGTTAAATCTGTGATTGCTTTATTCTTCGCTTCCAAGGTGGATCTAACACTTAGGTTAGAAAGATCTGCACCATCTTCGCCATTCAGCTTTTCGTGTAATACGCGGAAAGACTTCACAGAGTTATTTACGAACTGTTGTAAACGTTCTGTATAATCCTCTTTATTCATACTTTCCTGCATCATGGCATTAAATGCTTCGTTGTATTTATTACTGATTGCTTCAATTACATCATCTTTTGATTTGAAGTAATAGTAGAATAGTCCTTTTGCTACATCCATCTCTTTAACGATTGCGCTAATTGTTGTTTCTACAATGCCATTTTCTTTAAATAGCTTTTCTGCCGCATCAATAAACTCGTTCTTTCGTTCTTCGTTGTCTTTATTCTCTGGCATTTTTATTACCTCCTACATCTACTATATCCATTGACTGACTTTCAGTCAAGTACTTTATGCTATACTTTGTCTATGAAATTAATTTGTCCAATTTGTCAGTCAAAATTAAATCGTTCCAACCGTGAAGCAATCTGTGAAAATAACCATCACTTTGATTATGCGAAACAAGGTTACATCAATTTATATCGCTCAAATAAAACATTTCATGGCGATAATATCGAGATGGTAAAAGCACGTACTGCCTTTTTAGGAAAAGGTGTCTATGCCTTCTTAAAAGAATATCTCGTTAACTTAAATACAACTTTTCATCCAGAAGTCTTTGTCGATTTAGGTTGTGGTGAAGGTTATTATACCGATGGTTTTATTGCAAAGGAAAAATATGGATTTGATTTATCAAAAGATGCTTTAAAGCACGCTTCTAAAAACGATAAGTCAACCCAGTATGTCGTAGCTTCTATTTTCCATCTTCCTATTGAAGATGAATCATGTGATGTGGCCATCACCTGCTTTGCGCCTGTGGCAACGGATGAATTACAGCGTATATTAAAACCAGGTGGTAAGTTTATCTTCGTTACCCCTGGCCCAAAACATTTATTTGAGATGAAAGCAGTTCTCTACGATACTCCATACGAAAATATCATGGAAGATATCAAAACAGACTTACAACTCATCGAAGATGAAATGATTGAAAACGTTGCGACACTCGATCAGGAAACACTATATCAATTATTCCAGATGACTCCTTATGCCTATAAGACATCAATTGAGGATAAGCAGCGATTACTCGAAATACCAACTTTAGATGTAACTTGCCAGTTCCGTATTCGTGTATATGAAAAAGCATTGTGAGATGCTTTTTTATTTATACTCACCTTCATGATCACTTAGCATCAGTGTGTAATCTTGTTCTTCATCTTGTGTACGATACTTCGTTCCATTAAAACACAACTCTCGTATTACCTTTCGCATCCAAGCAGGTCTTCTACGATATGCCATAAACATCTGTGCTTCCGTCTGCGTTGGAAGAACATCATGTATTGTGCCATTAAGATTGATTCCCATCAAATATGCAATATCCACTTTAAAATAATCCGCATATTTCATAATCACTTCAATATCAGGTCGAATCACACCATTTTCATACGCCGAAATTGATTGTGCCGAAACATTCAAAATACTAGCCATTTGTTTTTGGGTCATATGATGATTGATTCTTAGCGTTCTCATCTGGTAGGTCATCAGCTTTATTGCATCTTGTATAGTTTTCTTCATATCTCAAATATAGAAAATTTATACTGGTTTTTATACTGTATTACTGAAATACTAGATAGGATTTTTAATTACATGAATACTGGAATAATGCGTATTATCTCAATCAAAATTAAAAAAAATATCACTTCCTCCAGCTTAAAATATTCTAATACTACTGGAATCTATCTTTTTGATTTGAAATCATTCTCATTCAGTGTTACACTATATTAGCAGTCATAGCACAAGAGTGCTAAGGAGGTAAAACACTATGGCAAAGAAACAATTTAAAGCAGAATCAAAAAGATTGTTAGATATGATGATTCACTCGATTTATACCAATCGTGAAATCTTCTTACGTGAGTTAATCTCTAATGCTTCTGACGCTTTAGATAAACGTCATTATCTCTCTCTTACAGATTCTCGCTACGCAACAAATCCAGAGAATTTAAAAATTACACTAGAAATCAAAAAGGATACACGTCAGTTAATTATCGAAGATACTGGTGTTGGTATGAGTGCAGAGGAGCTAGAAAAAAACCTAGGTACTATCGCAAGAAGTGGCTCTGCTGAATTCCGTAAACAGCTCGAAAACAATACAGATAACGTCGATATTATCGGTCAATTTGGTGTTGGTTTCTATAGTGCGTTCATCGTCGCAAAGCATGTACTTGTAGAGACAAAGTCTCCAATTGAAGAAAAAGGTTATGCATGGTCAAGCTCTGGAGAAGATGGATACACAATTACAGAGATTGAAAAACCTGAAGCAGGCACAAAGATTACGATTGACCTTAAAGACAATACAGAAGAAGAGTCCTTTGATGAGTTCCTAGAAGAATATAAAATCCGTGAACTCGTAAAGAAGTATTCTGACTATGTTCGCTACCCTATCCAAATGGAAGTCACAAAGTCTATTCCTGATCCAACTGAAGAAGGAAAGACAATTGACACTAAGGAACTTATAACACTAAACTCAATGGTTCCACTTTGGAAAAAGCCAAAGTCTGAAGTAACAGAAGAAGAATATAACTCTTTCTATAAGTCAAAGTTCAATGACTGGGAAAATCCTCAGAAGGTTATTCATTACAATGTAGAAGGAACACTTTCCTATACAGCACTGCTTTTTATCCCTTCTAAGACCCCATATAACTTCTATTATCAAGACTTTGAAGCGGGATTACAGTTATACTCCAAGGGTGTATTTATCCTTGATAAGGCAAAAGACCTCGTACCTGACTACTACCGTTTTGTACAAGGTATTATCGATAGCGATGATTTAAACCTCAATATCTCACGTGAGATTCTCCAACAAGACCGTCAGGTTAAGTTACTTGCGAAATCTATCGAAAAGAAGATTCATTCTTCACTAGAAGACATGTTAAAGAATGATCGTGAAAACTACGAGAAGTTCTTTGATAACTTTGGTTTAAACCTAAAGTATGGTATCTATCAAGATTATGGTATTCATAAGGAACAACTACAAGACCTCATCTTATTTAGATCCTCTAAGGAAGGAAAGTATGTCACACTGAAGGAATATACAGAACGTATGGTAGAAGGTCAAAATGCAATCTACTATGCCGTAGGTTCTTCCGTGGATGAAATTGAACGTTCTCCTATCATGCCTAAGCTAAAGAAGAAAGGCTACGAAGTACTCTACTTCTTAGATGCGCGTGATGAGTTTGTTTCCGGCATCATGCAGAACTATGATGAAAAGAAGTTCGTTTCCATCTCTCAAGCAAATCTAGACTTAGATAGTGAAGAAGAAAAGAAGGAAATTGAAGAAAAGACAGCTGAAAACAAGGATATGTTAACAGCGATGAAGGATGCCTTAGCAGATAAAGTTAAGGAAGTGCGTATCTCATCTAGATTGATTGATGATCCTGTATGTATCGTTGCAGATGAAGGTGTATCCTTAGATATGGAACGTTATATGGCAAATGATCCAATGAATAAAGATAGAGCGATTACAGCCACAAAGATTCTAGAAATCAATCCTAACCACCCTATCTTCAATAAACTACGTGAAGTTTCTACATCCTCCCCTGACAAACTGAAGGAGTATACAGATGTACTCTATGATCAAGCATTATTGATTGAAGGATTACCAATTAAAAATCCAGTTGAGTTTGCTAAGAAGATTACAAACCTCATCGTAGACGCAAAAAACTAAATATGTAAAAAGGCGCAACAACTCGTTGCGTCTTTCTTTATGCCTAGATATTATGTTTCTTTTGTGACATTTACCATATCGTGACGATCAGGAAGTTGTGCAATCACAATCGCAATAAAGATGAGTACACAACCAATTAATTCTCTTGTGTTTAATACTTGGTTTAATATTAGATACCCCGCTAGTGCCGCAAATACAGACTCCAAGGATAACAACATTCCCGCAATCGTAGGATTAGCTTCCTTCTGTGCAAAAATTTGTAGTGTATACGCAACGCAAGAAGAGAAGATACCTGTATATAGTAGTGGAATATACGCTGCTAAGATAGAAGCGATTGTAGGTCTTTCAATCACAATCATTGGAATGATTGTCGCAAATCCACCAATTAATAATTGCCCGCAAGATAATCTGACAGGATCAACGCGGGTGCTAAAATGACCAATGATGATAATATGTATCGCAAATAAAAATGCAGCTAAAACCAAGAACATTTCTCCAATCCCGAGCGCAAGATTACCTGCCATGCTTAAGAGGTATAATCCAAATAAAGCCATTGCAATCCCAATCCAAACTTTCAATGGAATCTTTTTGCCAAATAAAAGTGTAATAATTGGTACAAACAGTACATATAAGGTTGTTAGAAAACCAGCCTTCGCAACTGGCACCGTCAACATCGCAATCTGTTGTACGATACTACCAATGGATAATGCAAGACCACATAACACAGAGCCTAACAATAGCTTCTGTTTTTCTTCCTTCGTCTTAGGACGAATGACATGCGTACGTTTTTTATCTAAGATTGGGATGATTGCTAGAAGTGAGAAACCTGCAATCAGAAAGCGTATTGTCGAGAATGTCCATGGACCTATATAGTTCATTCCTACATTCTGTGCCACAAACGCACAACCCCAGATAATCGATGCTAATATCAGTAATAAATTACTTTTTGAAAAGGAATTCCTCATAGTTTACCTCGATGAAAACGAATTACTTGCGCAGATTCAATAAACTGAAGATCATTTAATTTCATTTCTAAAAGATCTCTAAAATACTCTTTCGCAAATATGGTTTCTTGTAATGACTCACCCAGCATCTCATAGCCAGATCCTCTTTGAAGGAAGTCACTTGTAATTACACGATAACACTTTTCTTCATCAAGTGGAATTCCATCTATCTCAATTGTTTGTAAATCACAATTTACTTGTACGTTAATACTCACCGCAATTGTCCCTAGTTCTGTTCCACGGAAACCAGACCAGCGATTTGAAGTCATATGAATATACTCATCTTTTTGTGAGGAAAATATCGCATCTTTAATCTGTTTCCCAGACCATACAACAGTTGTTAGATTTAATGGAGATGGGGATACTTCCAATAGATTCAACTTCGTAATCTCCTTTGAAATTCCTTTCGAAAGAATTCCGTGATTGATCAAAGCTAAATCTGAAGGATACGTCTTCCACATCATATCCGCAAGTACATTCATTGCCATGCATTCATGTTCAATTGAAAATTCAAGATCTTGTGGTAAGACGTAAAGAACTTTGCTGAGCTCTGCAATGGCTATTTCAGTTTGTTGTGCTATCACTGATTCAATCGTGGAATCCTTCTCTTTCTTAACAACAATATTTTCCCCACAAGCAGATACAACATGAAACTGGTCATCTACTTCCAAAGTTAATTTACCCAGATACTTTGCCCAACAACCACTGTGGTGAATCCATGTTCCATTGATATATTCTGGAGCATCCATCTCTGTATGAGAATGTCCGCCAATAATACAATCTAAACCATCTATTTCCTCTGCAATTAAACGGTCTTTCTTAATACCACCATGGGATAACAGAATAGAGATATCAAAGTTTGTCTTTTCTCTTTCGAGAATATCTTGAATGAAACCAATCGGTTCAAATAGTTTAATACCACACATATCTGTAAATGCAGTGCTTTCAGGATTTTCTCCCCAGTATGGTGAAATGCCAATCACTAATACTCGCAATTCATTACGACTCAAAATGATATAAGGTAATACTCCAGGAATGTTTTCCTTGTTTAAACCAAAAAGATTTGCGGATAGTAATGGAAAATTTTGATTTGCCATTTCTTCTAAATACTCAATACCCGCAAAGAATTCGTTATTTCCGATTGCCATTGCATCATAGCCAGCTGCCTTTAAAAGTTCTATACCACCTACACCATGCGTTCCATTAATCATTACCGACTTCTGGTCGCAAAAATCTCCTGCATCTAGCAGGAAATCTTTTTCTTTATTCATATGTGTTCGGAGATGATGAACAATCGCAGAGAAATCTTCAAACTGACTATGTACATCATTGGTATGCCAAATTGTTATTTTTTTCATCTTACGCTCCTGTATATGCGTGATCGAACGTAATCACTGTATAAATCTTTGTTGGGTACGATTTAAAATGACGATCAATTTCTGCTTTGATTTGTTCATCCTCTAAGTGAAAGCCGTATGGAATCACCAAATCAAAAACTAGATTGGTATGTTCATCACCTAATACAGTTCGAAAATCATGTACTGTAATATTTTTATCTATCTGTGCAAGAAAACGTTTTAAGTCTTCAAAATATGCATTTGTAATAGGATTATCATAGTCAATTGGATCCATGTGCAAAGTCATCATCACATGCAGTTTTTCACTGACTTCACGTTCTGCTTGGTCAATAATGTCATGAATCTTTACGAAGTTCATCTTCGCATCTACTTCCGCATGTGCACTACCAATCTTAACGCCAGGTCCATAATCATGAATTATTAAATCATGTAGACCACGAATTTCTTTATGTTCTAAAATGGTTTCACGAATTTCTTTTACCAACTCTTTATCTGCTGGTTTTCCAATGAGACGGTCAATGATTTCTTTGATTAATTCATATCCTGATTTTAATATGAAACATGCAATCATAAGTGTCGCTACACCATCAAATGGGAATGTTGTTTTGAGTTGGCTTAACAACATCGCCACAATTGTAATTAACGTTGACCATGCATCATTACGAGCATCTTGTGCTGTCGCAATCATCGCAAGATTATCAATTCTCTTTCCGATTGTACGATTTACATAACTAATCCAAAGTTTAACACCGATTGATAGGACCAATATCACCATTAGTACAGGTCTAAAAATAATACTGTTTGGCTCTATAATCTGGTGAATACCCTGTTTGATTAGTTCAAAGCTAACACTAAAGATAACAACCGCAATGACAAAACTCACCACATATTCCACACGACCGTGTCCAAATGGATGTTCCTTATCAGCTGGCTTACTTGCGATACGATATCCTAGTACTGTCACAAGGCAAGTCATCAAATCAGATAGGTTATTAAAACCATCTGACATTATGGATACAGAATTCGTCATAAAACCAATTGTCAGTTTTACAATAAATAACAATAAATTTGCGATAATCCCAATGATACTTGTTAGTTTTCCATACGCAAAGCGTACAGATTCATTCTGAATATCATCCGCATTTTTAATAAATTTTTTAATCAGATAGTTTATCATAGGCACTTTCCTTAGTACCTATTTTAACGTACCGGAGCCTTCTTATCCAACGTATTTGCATATTCTTTTGAAAATAACACTACAATTCCATAGGAGGCTAATATTGGCATAAATACGATTGCGATAAATACCATAGTATAGCCAAACTGTAATGAACTAATTGGAAGTATGAATGACACCCCAATAAATACAAACATTAATGATAAAATATGTCCCAATAACTCTGAAACAGTACGAAAATGATACTTCACCCAATTTACCGCAAAGAGTGCAGAAGCGTACGCAGATAGTTCTAACATTGGTAAGTTTACTTGTAAACCAACCATACGAATCATTCCAATTAGTACGATTCCCACTACCACCACTTGCATGAGACTATTCTTTACTTTTTCATATCCGATAAACTCACAAGTTAAGAATGCGGATATGATACTACAAGCAAGTGCTGGTAGTGTATAACCATTGATTGCATACGCAATTGCTAGAAATAATACAGAACGATTTACGAAATATAGTTGTTTATTTGTCATATTTATCACCTTCTCTACATGGATTATCTTAGCAGTTAGGTATATAATTGATGTGCATATAAAGGCACATCAATTAAGAATATGAATAATACAAACTCACTCCCATTACAAATACTGGAGATACTACGTCAGTATCCAGATCAAGAACATCTAATCTCAATGCCTGAGTTGCAGGTAATCTTAGAAGCAGATGGCTTCCCTTCCAATCGTCGTACTGTATATCGTGCAATTGAGACACTGCGAGAATATAACTATGATATTCGATATGAATTTCATAAGTTTTATTCTGGCTATTATCTTGTACCATATTTCAATGAAGCAGAACATTTTATTCTTTCCGATTATCTTAACCAACAAACAACATTATCAAATCAAGAAATTAGTACAATACAAACAAAGCTTCAACATCTTGCAAGTCCCTACCATAGTCTAAAACGTACACAACGTACACATGCAAGCAATCAAGAGATTTTATCCAACATCAAATTCATTTTACATGCTATCAAGCATTCCTATCAGATTTCTTTCTACTACTTTGACTATACAATTTCAAAGGAAAAGAAATATCGTAAAAATAAAAAACGTTATATATTAACGCCATATGCAGTTACTTCCTATGAAGGAAAATACTATTGTGTACTATATAGTGAGAAGTATCAATCCTTTACGAACTATCGTATTGATAAGATGGAGACAGTACGCCTTATTGATCAACCAGTAGAGACTATCGCATTCAACTTAGAAGAACATTTACAAACATCCATGAAGATGTACGCAGGTAAAGCCGAAACGATTACCATCAAATGCACAACGGACATGGCAAGTATCATCTTAGATGAGTTTGGTAATCAAATGATCATCTCCGAAGTAAATGATGACTATTTTACCCTAAGCCTAAAAACAGCAATTACACCAACTCTACTCAGTTGGCTACTATTATTCTATGATCGTGTAACAGTTATCCAACCAGCTAAGCTGAAAGAAAAATTACTAACAATCGCAAACAAAGTGATTGATACCTATTAGAAAGGAATCATATGAACGAGAAGATAAGAGAACTTCAAGACATCATTGATCATTCAAATCATATTGTCTTCTTTACTGGTGCTGGAGTATCTACTGCAAGTGGAATCCCTGATTTCCGTAGTATTGATGGCCTCTACAATCAAAAGTATCAATTTCCACCAGAAGAAATCTTAAGTCATCATTTCTTCCTACAACAAACAAAAGAATTCTTCCGCTTCTATCGCGATAAGATGTTATATCCTAATGTAGAACCTTCCTATGTGCATACCTATATCGCCTCTTTAGAGAAGCGCCAGAAAAAGGTTACCGTCATCACCCAAAATATTGATGGTCTACATCAACTTGCTGGTTCAACAAATGTATTAGAACTACATGGTAGTGTTTTACGTAATACATGCATGCAATGTCATACAAAATATTCATTAGATGATATTTTAACAATGGATACTGTACCACTTTGTCCAAAGTGTAATGGTATCATCAAACCAGATGTAGTCTTGTATGAAGAGGGATTAGATGAAACAATCTTGAATCAATCCTTACATGCATTGCAAACTGCAGATACCTGTATTGTATTAGGCACATCTCTTGTTGTATATCCTGCTGCAGGACTACTACGTTACTTTGGTGGTAAAACACTCATCCTAATCAATCGTGATCAAACAAGTTATGATTCTACAGCTGATTTAACAATCCATGATGACTTCATCAATATCTTTCCAAACTTAAAATAAAGGCTTAATCAACTTCACTCTGTGTTGTTCATTAAGCTTTTCTTTTTACATGGTGATATGAATACCCTTTTCTTTCAGGTTTTCTATACATTCAAGTAAATATTCATGATTATGTTCTTTATAAATTGGAGTATTAACCGTCACTTCTTCAAGGTTAGTATACTTTTTTGCTACCTTCCCTCGATAATTCTTATCCCTCCATTCGACTGAAACTTGATACCCTCTTTTTTCCATTTCATCCATGACTAAAGAATGATAACGATATAAGCAATACGGGGAGTACAAAAACACATAATCTACCGTTCTATGTTTCTTTTGCCATCCATTACCTCTTAACGCACAACATTCTCTATGTTGTCCAAGAAGTTGGTTTTTAGGTAATTGAGTAATCATTTGTTCATGCCACAATCTCATCATATTCTCCTGTTAATAAAGTAGATTCTTGTAAATATTGATTTGGATATTTCTTTAATAAAGCTTTGATATATTCAATCACGGCTTCTTGATCTGATTGTTCTGTCATATATTTATCTAGTATGCTAAATAAGCCCTGTTTTTCAGCGTCAGTTGCATCTTTCTTGAAATATCCCCATACATGAAGAATCGCATTATTAAAATCTTTCTTACTCTCTTCTACATTTCTTAGATTTAAGATTTTTTCTTTTATCAATAGAATATCAACTTCTTTTTCTTTCAAATACTCTCTAATTTCTAAGTATACTTTATGTGATTTGCTTAACACATAATATTTATTTTTAGCCCACAGTACTTCACATTCTTTTCTCATCTTTGTGTGATTCACACTAGTACCTTCTTTCATCGTTTTATATGTTTTAACAATGTAGTATCTTGCATATGATACAATTTAACAAGCTATAAATATATAGTGTCATTTCATCCAGTTCATAAAGTAAAAAAGGTTATTTTTACAATAGCCCAATACCTGTTACAAATATTTCAATACCAATGAAGATAAGAATGATACCACCTAAGATAGATGACTTATTTGCAAAAGCCATACCAAACTTCTTTCCTAATACTACACCTGCATAACAGATAATAAATGTTACAACTGCGATGATTACTGAAGTAATCAAAGCGGAGGATAAAGTATAATCTGCGATAGTAAATCCAACGGATAAAGCATCGATAGAAGTTGCGATACCTTGAATCATAAGCTTACGAGTACTAGCTTCATATTCAGCTTCATCCTCTTCCTCTTCTTCAAGACCATCCTTGATCATTCCACCACCGATATAGAGTAGTAAGATCAAGGCAATCCATGGCACAGCATCCATAAAGATTGTAAAAGCAGAAGAAACCGTATGTACCGCAAACCATCCAATCATTGGCATTAAAAATTGAAAACCCGCAAAAACAATGGCAATCTGAATCATTCTAGATATTGCCATTTTCTTTTCATTCATTCCATTCGCCATTGATACAGAGAACGCATCCATCGCAAGACCGACACCTAACAAAGCTGCTTGTATTAATAGTTTTATCATATCCATTCACTCCTTCTGAATATGGTAAGGAACATGTTAATAAAAAAAGACCATGTATTACCAAAAAGGTAATCATGAGTCTCGCTAATTAAAACAAGCCAGGTTTTTACCAGTATGTTGACTTGCTGCACGGGCATGTGCCAGCTACTCCCTCAAATTACAATTATATTTTCAACGAACAGGTTTCTGTTAGTCAAGGCTTACTTTAACTTTCAAACTCTTTTCTAGCCATACACTAACACTACCATCACAACAAGAGAATTCTCCAAAACCATCATTATCAATCGTTACAGTCTCTGTAACATGACCTAATATATCTCTAAACTCTTTCCCTACATGATTGGTGCCAATATACATTCTTTTAGAACCGCCACTTTGATTACTTAGTACAACAGCCAAACCACTTCCACTAAATTCATCATTACCACTTCTTGTCCAGCCAATCACATTTGGATTATCAAAATAATCATGTTGTTCACCATAAGCATAAAGTTCTCTAATCTTCATTAATGTAGGAAGCTCAGCTACCGCAGGAACATTCTTAGCAGGAATTCCGTATAAATCCCCATAGAATACACACGGTAAGCCATCTATACGCAATAAAATTAACGCATACGCTAGTGATTTAAACCAAGGTAAGACAAAGGATTCTAATGACTGTCCTGGCTCTGTATCATGATTATCTACAAACGTTACCGCATGCCATGCATCAGCTTGTACAAGTGTTCCTTGAAATAGTTCTTGCATATCAAAGTTGCCATTTGTATCGGATGCATTTAATAACTGATAGTGTAACGGTACATCAAACAAAGACATACAATCTGACACATTCGCAAGATACTCCTGTAGCTTACTAAGTTCACCATTCCAATACTCCCCAACCGCAAAGAAATTTTCACCTTTATATGCACGCATGTCAGGTAGCCACGCCTTAAAAAACTGGTTATCTATATGTTTAATCGCATCTAGACGCATACCATCGATACCAGTGATATCCAAATACCATTTACCCCAACGATTGAATTCCTGTAATACTTCTTGATTTTCAAAATCAATATCACAACCCATCAGATAATCAAAGTTACCATGTTCGCCATCTACATTTGGATCCCAGTTCTTTCCTTTAATGAGATAGATTGCACTTTGTTTCTTCTTTTCATCCCAATCCGTGCCATCAAAATGGCTTGCATTCCATGTAAAGGTTGAATATTTCCCTTTACGATTTGGAAAGGTAAATTTCGTCCATGCGGTAATCTGATAATCACCACCGATCTCTTCATTGCGATTATTTGGATCCGATTTAATGACATCTATCGTTTCTTCTGCATCACCACCCATTTTCTGGTTAAGAACGATATCCGCAAGAACTGATATATTCTCTTTTTGTAATGCACTAATCACATCTAGATATTCTTGTTTTGTGCCATATTTTGTAGGAATTGTTCCCTTTTGATCAAACTCTCCAAGATCGTATAAATCATAGACACCATATCCTACATCATGTACTCCACCCGCACCTTTATATGCTGGTGGTAACCACACCAATGTTACTCCCAGATTAGAAAAAGAAGGTGCCAGCACCTTCAATTTATTCCAATGTTGACTATCATCTGGAAGATACCATTCAAACGCTTGTAATAGTGTATCATTTTTCTTCATAGTCACCTCTTATTCAAGAGTTAGCTTCGCTACCTCTTTTTCAAAATATTCCTTTGTGTCTTCAATTGATAAATCTAACACAACAGAAAGTTCTTCATATAGGTATTTCTCAGCAATCTGTAAATATTCATCATCGATAGAAGCTAACTTCTTATGTTGTTCAAGACGCTCTTGATTACGTCCATACGAAGTCTTGATGATACGTACTAATTCACTAATATCATTTCCTTTTAACAGTGAAGCATACTGACTCTTCATATTTGCAGGTTTACTTTCAAGAGTCTCTAAATCAGGTGTATCAATAATCAACTGATCAATCTCCTCTTTTGTAATCAAATCACGTAAGTGACCTGCTTTATTAGATACTGGAACCTGAATAGAAACAGATCCAGAAGTAGGAAAATACGGTTCAAGAATATAACATTGTTCCCCCGTAAAGTCACTGCGTTTCTTTCCTGTAATGCGACATACATCTCTTCGATAAACAACGATATCTTTTACTTTATACAAAGAAATCACCTACTTTCACCATCTCTATTTTACCACAACATCCATCTTTTTTCTAATGTGCCAAAAGCCTGCAAAAGAAAAGAAGTTGCCTAGCGCAACTTCTCTATCTTTATGATTAACGTGTTCCCTTATCGTAAGGAATACCTTCTGCCTTAGGTGCTCTAGATTTTCCACTAGAGAAGCCTAACACAATCAATACGACGAGATAAGGAATAATGTTATAGAAATACATTGGTAATGGTAAACTCTTTGTAAGTGGAATTTGGTTATACACTACACTTAAACACTTTAAGAATCCAAACATCAGCGAACCAAACGCTACGCCAAGTGGTGACCAGTTACCGAAGATCATGATTGCCATAGCTAAAAATCCCATGCCTGCTACTGCACCAGAAGCTGTACCATTGGCAACTGTCGCAATATATAAGTAACCACCAAATCCACCTAACGCACCAGAGATTGTTGTACCAAGATAGCGCATTTTATAGACATTGATACCTACAGAGTCAGCTGCTTGTGGATGTTCACCACATGCACGCAAACGTAAACCTGTCTTTGTCTTGTATAAGAAGATAGATAAGATAATAAATAATGCGATTGCAATAAAGGTTGAAATATAAGCCTTATCAAATAGTACCGCAAAGATACCAGTCGCTTCTTTATTTTGGATAACATAGCCAAAGTCATGACGTTGTCCAAGGGAGTCGACAGCTGTACCCATCTCTAACTGGTCTTTACTTGTAAATACCTTGATAAAGAAGAGTGCAACAGCTGGCGCAAGAAGATTTAATGCTGTACCCGCAATTGTTTGGTCTGCCTTAAACTTAATCGCAGATACAGAAAGTAGAAGTGAGAATAATGCACCTGCAACAGCAGCCGCAAGCATCGCTACCACAAACGTAATCTGATTATGGTCAACGAAGAACGGTACGTTCTGTCGTAATAATAGTGTCACAACCGCACCAATGAAAGCACCGAAAATCATAATACCGTCTAATGCAATGTTGATAATACCACTACGTTCCGCAAACATACCTGCTAAGGCAACGATCAATAGCGGAATGGTAAAAATCAATGTTTTCTGAAGAATAAAAATCATTTCTTTTCCTCCTTGCTATTTTTGATCTCTGTCTCAATTTCTTGTAAGGATTTTTTCTTTGTACTTAATAACATACTGATATATCTTGCAAAACCTGAGAAGTATACAATCATTGCTACCATTAACTGAGATACATATTCGTTAAATGCTGTATTTGCCGCAAGGTTTGATCCACCTACGTTGATATACTTTAAGAAAATTGCAGTAAAGATAATACCGATAGGATTGTTTCCTGCAAGCAAGGCTGCTGGGATACCATTGAATCCATCCACTGGGAGTGTCTGATATGTCTCCCACTTGAAGTCTTGATGACCATTGAGGCACCAGATAGAAGCACCCATTGCCGCAAGTCCACCAGCGATAGCCATCGCAAGAAGTAGATTTCGCTTTTCATTCATGCCTGCATACTTTGCACCATCACGGTTAAAGCCACAAGCCTTTAGTTCATATCCGAATGTAGTCTTATTCATCACAATATAGAGTGCGATAGCTACACAGATTGCTAAGAAGATACTTGCATCCGCATAGGAGACAACAGAGCCCCCAGAGAAGATTTTATCCAAACCAAATGTTGCCGTTGCGATATTGTTTACTTCTGTTTTCATGATGAAGTTCACTTTAGATTCTGCAACGTTAATAAACTTAGAACCATTAAATACCCAGCTAACTACATTCGCTGCAATCCAGTTTGTCATAATACAAACAATAACTTCATTGACATTGAGATATGCTTTGAAGAAACCAGGAATTGCACCCCAAAGTGCACCAGCTAATGTACCGCAAATTAATGCTAGCAACCAAATCACTGGAGATGGAACAGTTGCAGATGGGATTGATAATGAAACAATCAACGTTACCATTGCACCCATTAAGTACTGTCCTGGAGCACCAATATTAAATAAACCTGTCTTAAATGCAATACATGCAGATAAACCCGTTAGAATTAATGGAGTTGCATTAAACAACATATTACCAAACTGGAATAGTGAGTTACCACCACCAGAGAATGGTCCACCAAGAACAATGAGAATACCACGTACTGCTTCCGCAAATCCAATACGAGGATTAAATACAGATAGTAATACAAGTACTACAAATCCAACAAAGATACCACCGAGGATACATAGTAGAGAAGCACTAAGCGACTTTAATCCTGCAGAGGATTTTTTATTCTTATTTTTCATCGCTTTGTTCCTCCTTACCATTGCGTTTTGCACCAGCCATGTATAGACCTAACTCTTGAACTGTTGTCTTCTTTGGATCAAGTTCTCCAACAATTTCACCTTCATACATGACAAGAATACGGTCAGATAGGTTCATAACCTCATCCAATTCTAAAGAAACAAGTAATACACCTGCTCCACTATCACGGCTTTGAATAATCTGCTTATGAATGTACTCAATCGCACCAACGTCTAGACCACGTGTAGGCTGTACCGCAATCAATAGATTATGTTTACGGTCTAATTCACGGGCAATAATTGCCTTCTGTTGGTTACCACCTGACATACTACGAGAAATTGTAATTGGTCCTTGACCACTACGTACGTCGTACTCTTGAATGAGACGATCTGCATACTTTCTAACTTCCTTAAAACGAATCATGCCATGGTTTTGGAATTCAGGTTCAAGATATCTTTGTAAAACTAAGTTTTGTTCCAAAGTATAATCGAGAATTAAACCATGTTTATGACGGTCTTCTGGAATATGAGAAATACCGTGTGTATTCTTATAGCGAATCGAAGTATGAGAAACATCCTTCATCTCACCATCAATATTGAGTTTTACCTTACCACTCTTAATCTTTTCAAGCCCAGTAATTGCATGTACTAGCTCTGTTTGACCATTGCCATCAATACCTGCAATACAAACAATTTCACCCTTACGAACCTTGAAAGATACATCATGAATACTGTCCTTCTTATGAATCTTATCAAAGACACATAAGTTCTCTAGTTCTAATACTTCTTCAGTAGGACTACTTTCCTTTTTATCTACGACAAACTTAACGTCACGACCAACCATCATGTTAGACAGTTCTTCCTTCGTCGTATTCTTGACATCAACCGTACCGATATACGCACCCTTACGAAGTACAGAGCATCGATCTGCTACCTGCATAATTTCATTTAACTTATGTGTGATAAATAAGATAGACTTACCTTCATTTGCAAGACTTTTCATGATTTGCATGAGTTCTTCGATTTCTTGTGGTGTTAGTACAGCCGTAGGTTCATCAAAAATTAAAATATCATTATCACGGTATAACATCTTTAAGATTTCTGTACGCTGTTGCATACCTACCGTAATATTTTCAACCAACGCATCAGGATCTACGTTTAATCCATAAGATTTGGATAACGCAACAACCTTCTTACGTGCTTCCTTCTTACTAATAAAGCCAAGTTTTGTCGTTTCAACACCGAGAATAATATTCTCTAAAACAGTAAATACCTGCACTAACTTAAAGTGCTGGTGTACCATTCCAATACCCAAATCATTCGCATCATTTGGATTGTTGATTTGAACTGGCTTTCCATCTTTATAAATCTGTCCCTCTTCTGGCTGATATAGACCGAAAAGAACACTCATCAGAGTACTCTTACCAGCACCATTTTCACCTAAAAGTGCATGAATTTCACCCTTCTTTAACTGTAAAGTAATATTGTCGTTTGCAATGATTCCAGGGAAAATCTTGGTAATATTGCGCATTTCAATAATATAGGGAGATTCATGAACTACATTTCCATCCATAGTCTATCCTCCATTACCGATGATGTAATAATCAAATTTTTCTTGTTGTAAGCTAATTATACATGATATTTTTGCAAGGTTATATGAGCAGTTTTATATCACGTATCTTTGATACAGGATATAAAACCGTCCTTGCGTACAACAAGAATATACAAATACAGGGATGATAGCGTTACTATCATCCCTGTAAAGAACTTATGACTTCATTACGCTTCAAAATCAATTGTTACGTTTGGAATGCCCTTCAACCAGTCAGCGTTGTTTGCATCTTCCGGTGTCTTAGAATCTGGTACGATTTCACCGTTAGCAACCTTCTTGAACAATTCTCTGTATTGTTCAACTGTGAAGTTCTTCATTGACCATGTATCTTCAGGTAAGCCTGTAGCACCTTCAGCTGCGCCGAGGTTCTGAGCCTTGTTAGCGAGTTCACTGTCCCACTTACCTTCGTAGAATTGACCTAAAATACGTTCAACAGAAGCACTTAAGCCCTTCATAGCACTTGTGATAACCTTTGAACTTTCAGCAGACTGGTCAACGTCTACACCGATAATCTTAGCATTTTCATATTCAGAAGCTGCAGATAATACAGACTGGAACATTGATCCACCACATGCGAATACAACTTCTGTTCCAGATGCATACCAACCAGCAATCTGTGTCTGTAATTCTGTTGAAGCTGAGAATGTAGAACCATACTTATAGGAGTACTTGATTTCTACTGTGATTCCCTTTTCCTTCGCAGCAGCACTTGCGCCTTGAACGAAACCATAACCGAAACGGTTACATGCAGGGTTGGCACCTCCGCCTCCACCTGTATAACCTAGTTTTGTATATCCTTCCATTACTGCAGCGTATCCAGCAAAGTAACCAGCTTCCTGTTCCTTATAAACGATAGCTGTAACGTTATCTAGACCTAAAGCCCAACCATCAACGAATGCAAACTTCACATCAGGGTTTTCCTTAGCAACTGTTTCCATTGCCTTAGCCTGTAAGAAACCTGGAGCTACAATAATCTTCGAACCATTTTCGATAGCCTGTTTCATCGCATCAATACGGTCGTTGTCTGTTGCATCAGAACCATTTGCTGGCTGATAGTAGTTGTGTGTTAACT
The DNA here is from genome assembly GCA_938039295.1 of uncultured Solobacterium sp. Taxonomy (GTDB): domain Bacteria; phylum Bacillota_I; class Bacilli_A; order Erysipelotrichales; family Erysipelotrichaceae; genus Bulleidia. Next base: position 3,219 of record CALHUY010000033.1, on the reverse strand, counting down.
TGTTAGCTTCTGCATAGTTTACAGCACCTTCATAAGTACCTTGGTTGAAGCCCTTGTCCATTAACTGACCAACGTCAGTAACAACAGCGATCTCAGCAGTAGCCTTACCTGAGCCTGTGTTTGTAGCGTCACTAGTCTTTCCAGTGTCACCGCCACATCCTGCCATCGTCGCAATCATTGCAAGTGATAGCACTGAAGTAAATAATTTCTTCATGATAATTCTTTCCCTTTCTTTGTCAGAATAGTCTGACTCCCGATATCTCTATTTTAAGACGTAATGAAAGCCTTTGCAATAACGCAGCTCTGAACTTCCTCTTTTTCAGTTGTTAAATTTAATCTTTAATTTGCCATTTTATCTATTAAGAACGATAAAAGCGTGATACGCTAAACACAGATATTGTAGAAAGAAGCTTTTAAGCAAACGAGGTCACTATGAAAGTAGAATTTAAAAAGTTGGGAATCAACGGCGAAGGAATCGGTTTTATCAATCGAAAACCTGTGTTCTGTGATGGAGTATTACCAGAAGAAACAGCAGATGTCGAAATTATCGAGGAGAAGCCAAAATATGCAATGGCTCGCCTCAAGCGACTTATCACAAAATCACCAGATCGTATTGAATCTCCTAGTCCACTAGAACAAGCACATGGTTGTCCTCTCTTTATTTTGGATTACCAAAAACAATTACGACACAAACAAGATATTCTTGAACAAGCATTATTTAAATATGGAAATGTAAAACGTTCCTTCGTGCGTGATATGCACGCAAGTGAAAAACAGGTCGGTTATCGTTCCCAATGCAAACTACCAGTCCAGAAATCACATGATATATTGGTCAATGGTATGTATGAACCAAAGACAAACCACTTCCATCCTATCGAGCATTTCTTAATTCATGATCCAAAGTTAGAAGAAATCCGCAAAGAAATCTTACGTATCCTCAACGAAGAAGGTTATGACGCCTATAACCAGAGATCACAAAAAGGACTACGTTATATCGTTCTGCGTGTGATCGATGGCAAAGCACAATGTACCCTCATCACTGGTAAAGAACATATCCCTTCTGTCATCATTGATCGAATCATGGAAATCCCTGGTATGGAAACACTATGCCAGTCCTTCAATACGAACCGTAAAACAAATCAAATTTTTGGCTCACCCGCAAAAGTACTTGCAGGCAAAAATGCATTAACGATCTCTATGGATCAGATTCAACTACAACTTTCAGCTGAATCTTTCTTCCAGTTAAACATTGAACAAGCTGAAAAGATGTATCAGATGGCAATCAGTAAGATTGATCCATGCAAGGTATTAGTAGAAGCCTATTGTGGTATTGGTACAATGGCATTAATGGCCAAAGATAAGGCAAACGTAGTCTATGGTATTGAATCTGTTCCAAGTGCTGTTGAAAATGCCACAAACAACGCTAAACTAAACAACATCACAAATACAGAATTTATCTGTGACGATGCGGCACATGGTTTACGCAAGATTGCGATGAAGAAGACGGTTGACTGCTTACTCGTCGATCCACCACGCAGTGGTATGGATGATGAAATGCTAGATACTATCATGCATGTATTACCAAAGAAGATTATCTATATCTCTTGTAATCCATCCACCCTTGCAAAGAACCTCAAAGTTCTTAAGCAACGCTATCACGTAGTGACTGTAATTCCATATGACTTATTCCCACAGACACCACTTGTAGAATCCATTACTGTATTGGAGTTAGGTTAATGAAATACCTCGTAAAAGACAATACGATCACGATTAATCCAGAAGGAAAATACCTCAAAAAAACAGTCGATGATTTTCTAAACGATTACTATCAATCAAAGAAAAACAAGTATCTCCTACTACTAAATAAACAAATCTTGTTAGATGGTATTCCAGTCAAACACGGAAAAGAAATCATCGACCACAAAACAATTACAATTAGCTTCCCAGAAGAAGCAGTCGATTGGATTCCTGCAGAAACAGAATGTAAAGTTGTATACGAAGACGCATTCATCTATATTGTGCATAAAGATGCAGGCATGATTATCCATGGTGATTCTGATGATACAACATGCTTGAATGCTTATGCGGCTAGATACCAGATTGACCATGGCATCAAACAACCAGTACGACCAATTCATCGTCTTGATAAAGATACGGTTGGACTTGTCATCTATTCAAAGATTCCATTCTTTCAACCATGGTTTGATGCACAACTCTCTAACAAGAGAATCAATCGTCATTATCTAGCCATCACAAATGGAAACGTAGATCCAAACTTCCGTATGACAATCAATAAACCACTGGGAAGAGACCGTCATCATAGTGGTATGTATCGCGTTTCTTCAACAGGAGTTGAGGCTATCACACGTGTAGAAGCACTCGGAAATTATCTATCCTATAGTTTATTTGGATGTACGTTAGAGACTGGTCGAACACACCAAATTCGCGTTCATCTCGCCAGTATTGATCATCCAATTGTAAATGATGCACTCTATGGTCGCAGGTCAAAAGACTTTTATGACATGGGATTATGGGCAGATTGGGTTGAATTTAGAAATCCAATCACCAATAAGAAACACAAGATATTTGATCATCCAAATCCAATGTATGAACCATTTAAAAAGTAGATGCCAATCATCTACTTTTAAGTTATACAATTCCTAATTCTTCCAATACCTTCGCTACACCATCATTTGCACAAGTATCCGCAATGATATCCGCATACTGGCGAACATCATCCTTCGCATTGCCTAAGGCAACACCGATTCCTGCTTTCTGAATAAATGGTGTATCATTTCCTGCATCACCAAACGCAATGACATTCTCCCAAGTATAACCTTTCACCTTGAGTACAGCTTCTACTGTTAATGACTTATTGATAGAATGCAAGAATACATCAAATCCCTTCAATGATGACCAAGCAAATACCAAGTCAGGCATCTCCTTAGCAAAACCCATAATCACATCTTCATCACCCACTAAGAATGTTCCTAGAGGATTGCCATATTCTAAGTGATGTGTACGCTTCTCTGTATCATTAATTAGAAGTTGTGCCTTAATCGGATCACCATTTACATATCCATCCACAAACTTCTGATAAGCATTGTATATTACGACATGATCTACAAACTTAAACCCTAAACCAATATCATTCGCTTGCGCAAACGCAATAATCTTTTCCATATATTCTGTCGGTAGCGGATGTGTTTCTAATACAGT
>CALHUY010000032.1 GCA_938039295.1 uncultured Solobacterium sp. | reverse complement strand
TCATCACAATACAAAGTTTTTTGAAACAGAAATTAACCATGACATTCATGCAAGTACAGATTTATCTGTTGTAGCAGATTCGGATGTTGTATTAGCTGCTGTTCCAACAATGGCACTTGAAGAAGTACTTACAAAGGCTAGTCAGCATTTAACAAAGCCAGCAATCATTATCAATGTTGCAAAGGGCTTCCATCCAGTTACACATGAGCGCTTAAGTGTTGTGATTTCTAAGATTGTACCAACAGAAAAGTGTGCCGCAATTGTATCCTTGATTGGTCCATCTCATGCTGAGGAAGTAATTCAACGCTTGATGACTTCTGTAAATGCAGTAAGCGATAATGAGGAAGCTGCTAAGACAGTACAGCACTTATTCTCCAACCAATACTTCCGTGTCTACCGTAACTCCGATGTAATCGGTGCAGAAATTGGTGTTGCCATCAAAAATGTTATGGCAATTGCTAGTGGTATCTTAGAAGGTAGTGGACAGGGTGATAACGCAAGAGCAGGTCTTATGACACGTGGCCTTGCGGAGATGACTCGTTATGGCGTTGCCTTAGGTGGTAAACAAGAAACTTACTTAGGTCTTGATGGTGTGGGTGATTTGATTGTTACTTGTACATCACGTCATTCTCGTAACTTCATGGCTGGCTATCAGATTGGTCTAGATAAAGGTGCAAAAAAGTTCTGGGAAGAAAATAAGAAGACTGTAGAAGGTGTATTTGCATGTAAAGTCGTTTATGAAGAGGCGAAGAAGCGTAATATTTCTATGCCTATCACAAATGAAGTATATGCAGTACTCTATGAAGGAAAAGCTCCATTAGATGCAATGAGAGATCTAATGGCAAGAGATTTAAAGGCAGAGTAGTATATTGGACATCTATATAGATGTCCTTATTTATTATCAAAAAATCATACATAATAAAAAAATACAATGCTTTATTTTGTTAGTTTTTCTTATTTGAGAGTGATTAAAATAAGTAGTAAAATTGTGATATTTCTGATTTATAGTTATAATTATGATTAACCTTGTGGGGTATATGATTAGGAGGCTATGTTTAATGATTAACTTTAAAAAGATACTTATGAGTATTTTGAGTTTGTTGATGATTACTACTTTAGTTGGATGTAATCCTTTTGAAAGTAAGAATGAAAATAAGCAAGCAGCAGATGAAGAAAAGATTGATAAGGTTCTTCAAGGCTTTGAAAGAATGAAGACAGGTGAAATACACATCGTTAATACAGAAGATGGTAAACATTCTACTCCATTACCAGGTCAACCAGCTACGTATCACAATGAAAAAGAATTTACAGGTATTATTTACCTAAGACAAGATCTTATTTTAGGTAAATTTAAGAACGAAGCTGGTGTTGTTTATGATTATTATTATGAAGATGGTGAGTTATATTACAAATTAGAAACTCAATCGCAATGGAAACGCAAGAAATACGATACAGATAAACATGAAAGGCCAGTTGGAATCCAGCGTGATACGATTTCATATTTCAGAACAATAGAAGATCAATTTACAATTACAGAAGATAAAGAAACTATCACAATACATTATCAAAATTCTGATATAGATTTCTTGAGTCAAAATTCTGATATATTTGCTACATCAGCAAATAATCTCTTTCATTTTTTTCCTGATGATAAAAGTGCAGAATTAAACATTGACTTAACAGTATCGAAAACAGACTATACACCATTATCAGTTACGTTTACATGTTCTAGACGTTCGTATTCATCTTCAAAGGAGAAAATGGTTAGTCAAGTGACGTATTCTAATATTAACTCTGGAATTCATGTAGAAGCTCCTAGTGGAGTTGAAAATGCAATTTCGGATGAGGGGGCACTAAAATGAAACATATAAGAACGATCTTTTTGATATTCCTTACGGTTGTTTTGGCTGTTACTGTTTCTGCTTGTCGAAAACCAGAGGACTCTGCAGCAGAAACATCTACAGAACATGCGGCTGAAGATGTTATGAAATTTGCAACAATTCTTCATGATGCAAAAAGTTTAAATTATGAGAGTTATTATTATACTAAAAACCTGCAAAAATTCAGACAAACAAGAAAATACGGTTATGTTATGTTTGGTAGACAAGGAAGTATTCTATTTGAACCACAAACATATCTAGAAAAATTTTATCGCGAGTGGTCTGATTATGATGAAAGTAAAGGTGACAAGGATAAAATTGACGAAAAACTTCTTAGGGTTACGGAACCATATTATTTTTGGTTTAGGCTACTACAATACTCACCTAGTAAAGGAACTATTTACGTTAGATATAAAGATGATAGGCGTGAATTAGGATGGAAAACTACAGCTGAATGGAGTAAGTCTTTAGAAGGTATCTATGAAGAGAAAGATCCGGAGGTAGGACATAGTGATGCATTCTATAAGTTATGTGAAACATTTGCGGATCAGTTTACAAGGACAGAAGATGAACAATTTGTATTTCTGGACTTTAAAGGAAACGCAACAGATAACTATGATGTTGTTTCTGCATTTCGATCGACGTTCTTAGATAGTGGACTTTTTGAAGCTGAAAAAGATAGTATAACATCTATCGATTTACAAATTCATCTTGTACTTGAAAAGATGGAAAATGGAGAGTTTAAACTCGTTCCTAGTGAAGTAAATATTGCAATTGACACACAATATGACAACAAGGAAACAAAGACAAAGATGTCTACAGTAGATAATTTCCAATTGTATATTAATGGTCTCAACCAAGTTAATGAGATTGTTACTCCAGACCCTGTAAAAGAGCTTATGGCAGAGGGAAAGTAATATACAGTGGCGAATGATAGAGGTATTTCTATTATTCGCTTTTTGTTTATAAAAAAAGAACCTATATCTCTATAGATTCTTATTGTTTATTTTGCGTCTTTTGCAGCAGTGGCATCTGGATCATAATAACCAGCATCAGTACAGATTGTTTCTGACTTCTTGCCACCACTTGTGACAAAATATCCACAGGCTTTGATATTGCCTTTAAAGTACTCAGGTAGACCTGCATACATGTTTGTCTTACTCGTTACAGAAGTGATATAGACATCGTTTTGATATAAGTCGGCATAGAACTTAGCGTTTGTAGATGTCTGTAAGAAACTGTTATATGCAAGACACGCACCGTATTTAGAGATGTTATTGTAGTTATCCTTTAAGGATATATTACGACTACCTGAACAACTATCTTGTGTTAACCAGTTGATATAAACAATACCATTAGAAATGGATGCGTTAAGCCCTGCTAGGTAACTGTTATTGTTACGATAAGAACTTGCGTATTGTGTAGGTGTGTAATTCAAGCCAGTAGAAGATACTTGGGAAGTGATTGTCTTACCACCATAATTTGCGCCATCATTTGTGACATGTGGATATGTACCGTAAAGGTATGTTACATCTTGCACATCACTTGGTTGAGATACACCCCAAATTGTATCTGGTGAGATATACGATTCTATATCTAACATGTGACGATTAATTTGTCCTGGTGTATTCCAATCTCGCCAAGTAGGGAAGTATGTCATTTGACCATCAATTGCTTGGTCAAATCCATACCATACAGCATTGGTGTATTGAGATGTACTTGCGATCATCCACTTATCTTTCGCTGCACCACTAGGGATACCATATTGTAAACCGTCATTACCCCAGTCAGTTGTACCTGTCTTTGCGTAAACTGGATAACCACTTTGTAATATCTGCATGTGGTTATAATATTTGTTTTGGTTTACGTTATTTTCCATTAACTGGTCTACAAGATATGCACTGCCAGAGGAAAGTGCACGAATATTTTGGTTTTGTGGTTCATATACATTGCCATCATCTGTTTGAATACGACGAATAGTATGTGGTTCGTTATAAACACCTAAATTGACTAGCATTGCATGTGCAGCTGCCATCTCAGCAACAGAAGCTGTAAAGTCATTACCGCCAATTGCATAGGATAAGTGATAGTTACTGTATTTGACTTGTGAGAAGCCAATCTTCTTTAAATAATCAACAATTGCGTCTGAACCAATCTTCGCTGTAACTTTCTGCAATGTTTGAATGGCAGGGGTATTTAAAGAGTTGGCCATTGCGTCCTTGATCGTAACATCACCCTCATACTTACCGTTGTAGTTTACTAATACGCGTTGTTCGGCTGGATAGGTAATTGGTTTATCAATTAAGACTTCATCTAAGGAGTATCCTAAATACTCGAATGCAAGAGCATACTCCAATACTGGTTTAATACTGGAACCTGGCTGTTTGTATTGTTGTAGGGCACGATTTAACAATCGTGATCCACCATCGCCACCATAGTTTCTACCACCACCAACACCAACGATTTCACCGTTCTTATTGTTGAGGGTGATCATCGCTAGCTGAACTAGATCACTTTCAAAATCAACAACTTCTCCATTTTGAATTGCTTCGATTTCGGTTTGAATTGTTGGATCTAAAGCAGTATAGATGGACATACCAGTAGACAATGGGTCAAGACCTGTCATGCGTTGTACTTCATCTAAGACAACATCTAAGTAAGATGCGTATCGTGTATTACCTGTATTGAAGTTTGACTTACCAACAAGCGTATCTTCGACTTTAATGGATTTTGCTAAAGTACATTCTTCACTTGTGATATAGCCATGGTATTGCATGAGATCTAGGACGTTATTACGACGTTGTGTCGCATAGTCTAAGTAGTTATATGGGTTATAGGTATTTGGTAGGTTAATAATACCTGCAAGTAATGCGGATTCTGCTAATGTAAGTTGGTTTGCATTTTTACCATAGTAATAAAGTGCAGCCTTTTGTACACCACGAATACGATCACCAAAGTTAAGTTTATTCACATATAACTCAAAGATTTCTCGCTTATTAAGTTGTTTTTCTAGTTGCATACTTAACACAATCTGTTGTGCCTTATAGGAAAGGGTGGCTGAACGCTCGGTACTGTTATCACCATCTTCGACGGAAAAGTAGGTATTTTTAACCAACTGCATCGTAAATGTGGAACCACCTTGCGTATTATGTCGTAGTACTGTTTCTAAAACAGATTTTGTAAAACGAGGAATATCAAATCCGTTATGTTCAAAGAAACGTGAATCTTCAACGGATAAGAATGCATCAATTAAGGATTCAGGCATCTGTTCGTAGGCAATATTCTCACGGTAATAGGTACCGATTTCTGTAAGAAGTGTACCATTACCGTCATAAATTTTTGAGGACTCAGTACTGATTAAATCGTCAACATTCAGTGTTGGCATTCCTTTTAATAACTTATTCGCATAGCGTACGGCGTAAACACCACCAACAAGATATATCGCAACAATCAAAACCATGAATACTGTTAAGATCTTTTGCCAACGTAATTTACGTATATATTTCTTTCGTAATTTTTCGCGCTGCTTCTCATCTGGCTGTTCAACAACTTCCGGATGATCAAAGTCAGGCAAAAATGACTTTTTCTTTTTTGTCATGGAACCTCCGTTTCTTAGCAGGTTTGAAAATACTGAATAGCAATACAACCAACACCTGTGTGTACTGCAATAGCATTAGGTAATTCAATCACTTGAATAGTAGCTTCTGGGAAGCGTTCTGTCATAGTGTGAAATAGATTCATTGCTTCAGAGATATTTGCGACATGCGCGATTGTAATGAGCGTATTTTCACCAGGATTATCTTTGGCAATTTCATCTACCGCAGTGCTAAGTGCTTTGCGGAAAGTACGTACTTTTGTTAAGGTATCAACTTTACCTGCAGTTTTTTTATTGATTTGTAAAACAGGAATAATTTTTAAAAGTTGTCCTAGTTTTGCGGCAAGTGGTGTCATACGACCTCCACGAATAAACTGATCCAGTGTTTCTGGAATCAGTAAAGTATTTGTGGAGTTGATAATCTTTTCAACTAAAATTTGAATCTCAAGATGAGATTTACCTTCGTCATACCACTTCTTAATATTTGTAATTAAGTAATCTTGTACTACTGCAGTTACATAGGTATCAATACAAATAATCTTGATATCTAAACTATTTGCGATTGCGGTCATTGTACTTATCGTTCCTGAAAGACCATTACAAATAGGGACAGCGATGATTAACTCAACGCCTTGATCCTTTAAACTTTCAAAACATTCTTCGATAATGCCTGCAGAAGGTTGAGATGTTGTTAGAACTTTTTCTTCCTTCATTAAGCGAATACAGTCATTACGATTTAACGTTTCCATATCTTGATATGTTTTATCATCTACGCTGATTTGCAAAGGAAGACTGATAATTCCCTGTTCTGCGTATTCGCGAATTGATTTTCCAGTACCACTATCTGTAACAAATGCAACTTTCATACTGACCTCACTTTTAAAATTTTATCATTACATATTATATCGCACATTCCTGTCTTTTTATATTTTAAACGACAACATTAACTTTTCTTTTAAGTTATTTCTTAATATTATGCCCTAAGGTATAATAGTTACATGACTACACATCTATTCGTACGTAGTTGTTACACGTTACTGGATAGCACAATTCGCATTCCTGAGCTTGTTTCAACAGCGAAAAAATATGGATATCAAAGTGTCGCTTTGACCGATCATCATGTGATGCACGGCGTAGCGCGTTTTCTGCATGAATGTAAGAAAGAGGGAATACATCCTATTGTAGGATTAGAAGTTGATGTTTTCTACCATGAACAGAAAGTTCCTTTTTTACTACTTGCAAAAAATAATAGAGGATATGCAAATCTAATGAAGCTTTCTTCTTTGTTATGTGATGGAAGAGAGTATGCAACGCTAGAAGAATTCTTAACATACAGTGAACATAATTTCCTGATTGTATATGGTGAAGGTGGATATTTTGATGCGGAACTCATCAGCGAAGATCGTACAGGTATTACTCAGAAATTAGCTTTGATGAAATCGGAATTACCTACTTTTGATATTGCGATTTCTTATGAAGAAACATCTTTATGGCGCTCGAAGAATGCAGTATTAAAAGCGTTAGCGAAAGCACAGGGGATTCAGACAGTCGCATTAAATAAGATTTATTATCTAGCACAAAAAGACTACGAGACTTTGAAGGTGTTATCCGCAATCAAGCAGGGTACAACTTTACGTGATAAGAATGTAACACCAATTACAGGTAGATACTTTTTATCGATTCCTGAAATGGAACAAATTTATGATGTGGATGATTTACGTAGAGCAGACGAAATCGCAAGTGAATGTCATTGCGATGGGGATTTAGAAAAGACCGGGATACCTGTTTATCCATTGAAAGAAGGAATTACGGCAGAACAATATTTACCACAACTTTGTCTTGCAGGACTTAAAAAACGTTTAAATGGTGATTTAAAGCCTGCCTATGTAGAACGATTAAAACATGAATTACAAGTGATTCATCAAATGGGGTTTGAAGATTATTTCTTAATCGTTTATGACTTTATTCGATATGGACGACAAAAGGGTATCTATATTGGACCAGGTAGAGGTAGTGCTGCTGGTTCCTTGGTTGCGTATTGTCTAGGAATTACAATGGTTGATCCATTACAATACAATCTGTTATTTGAACGTTTCCTAAACGCTGAACGTGTATCCATGCCTGATATCGATACTGATATTCCAGATATTCATCGTCAAGAGATCATCGATTATGTTTATCAGAAATATGGTGAACAACACATTGCCAATATCATTACATTTGATACCTTAGCAGCACGTGCTGTTTTACGTGACGTTGGTAAAGCAATGGATATCTCGAAGCGTGAGATTGATATGATTGTTGGTTTGATTCCACAAACGCCAAAGATTACGTTAGAGAAAGCGTATGAACAAAAAGAGAAATTACGTGTACTACTTAGTGCAAGTCCACAATTGATGGAATATTTTAACATGTCAAAACGGATTGAAGGTCTACCAAAGAATAAGAGTATTCATGCGGCTGGTATTGTCATGTCTGGTAAGCCGATTGAGGATGTAATTCCTACAATACAAATGACTGAAGGAATGAAGACAACACAGTTTGTTGGTAATTACTTGGAAGAAAGGGGTCTAATCAAGATGGACTTCCTTGGGCTTAAGAATCTAACGACGATTGATGAAATTGTACAGATGATTCATAAGCATAATCCAGATTTCCATATTTTATCGATTCCGTTAAATGACGTAAAAACGTATCGTTTATTTGCGCAAGCAGATACGATTGGTGTCTTCCAGTTTGAATCGGATGGCATGCGTAATTTATTGCGCAAGATGAAGCCTAATTGTTTTGAAGATATTATCGCTGCTTTAGCACTTTTTAGACCAGGGCCTAAGGATCAAATCAATACTTACCTAGAGGGTAGAAAGAATCCTGCAGCAGTTGTATATCCATCCAAGGAATTAGAGCCAATTCTAAAGGAAACGTATGGTGTTACAATCTATCAGGAACAAGTGATGTTGATGGCACAGATTGCGGCGAAGTTCTCACTTGTAAAAGCAGATATTTTACGGAAAGCTATCTCAAAAAAGAATGAAGAAGAATTAGCAGGACTAAGGCAAGAGTATGTGCTTGGCTGTAAAGAAAATGGCTATAGTGATGAAGCTGCTAGTGAACTCTTTGATTTAGCAGAGAAATTTGCAGGATATGGCTTTAATAAATCTCATGCGGTTGCGTATGGATTAGTAGCGTATCAATTAGCCTATCTAAAAGCTAACTATCCACTAGAGTTCTATACATCAATCTTAAATAGTGTGATTGGAGATAGTACAAAGAGTGCAATCTATATTACTGAATGTAGACGAAAGCATATCTCTATTGAAGCACCAGATGTAAATCGCTCGACTGATATCTATTATCACAATGGAAAGTCTATTATTTTACCACTTTCCATCATTAAGGATGTAGGGACACTAGCCGCTAGAACAATACTGGATGAACGTGATAAAAATGGTCGATTCGGTGATTACTTTGATTTTATTGCAAGAGTTGTACTACGTAAGATTAATCGCACACAAATTGAACGATTAATATCTGCAGGTGCCCTTGATGAATTTGATCTAGGTAGAACTACAATGCTGAATACTTTGGATGATGCAATCAAGTATGCAAAGCTAATTCAGGTTCCATTTGGTGCACAACTATCAATTGATCCACAACTTGTATCAAAGCCACTCGTTGTACGCATGAAAGATAGCCAAGAAGAACTTAGTGAAAATGAGAAGGCTGCACTTGGCTTTAATCTAGGGGAACAACCAATTGTTCACCTAAGACAAAAATTAGGTATCACATATCCACCGCTTGCGGAATTAAATAGTAATCGTGGCTTATACCGTGGATTTGCATATATTCAAAGTGTAAGACAGATTCGTACTCGCAAAGGAGATTTAATGTGCTTTTTAAAACTAACAGATGAAACAGGTGAAAGTGATATGGCTGTTATGCCAAATCTTTATTTACAATATAGTCAGTACCTTGTAAAAGGTGTATATATTCAATTTTATGCTAAAATTCAGGATGAAGGTTCCTTTTTAGCAAATCAAATAGAAATAGTAAGGCAGAAATAGTATGGCAAAAATTTTAATTGTAGATGATGAAGCAAATATCCGTGAAGTTGTACGTGAGTATTGCGAGATCAATGGTTTTGAAACAGAAGAAGCAGAAAATGGTTTAGAGGCAATTGAGAAAGTAAAGAGTACACATTTTGATTGTGTAATCTTAGATGTCATGATGCCTGTGTTAGATGGTTTTTCTACTTGTAAACAGATTAAGAGTATTGATCAAGTACCAGTGATTATGCTCAGTGCTCGTCAAGAAGAGTACGATAAGTTATTTGGGTTTGAACTAGGTGTAGATGACTATGTCACAAAACCATTCTCACCAAAGGAACTCATCGCACGTATTAAAGTTGTTTTAGAACGTGGTAAGAAGACACAAACAAATTCCGATGTGATGATTTTCAAGGGACTACAGATTGATGTCCTTGGTAGAGTTGTTACAGTAGATGGGGAAAAGGCTCCTTTAACACCTAAGGAAATTGATTTACTTCTATATCTTGCAACACATCCAAATGTTGCGCTATCACGTGAAACTTTACTTGTAGAAGTATGGAATTATGATTATTTTGGTGATGATCGCACGGTTGATACACATATCAAGATGCTAAGACATAACTTGGGTCCATACCGTGATTTCATTACAACTGTTCGTGGAATGGGGTATAAGTTTGAAGCTTGATACACATGGTATCCGCTTTCGTTTGTGGCTAGCGTTCTTTACGATGGCCGTTGGTATTACGTTATTCATCGCTTTATTACAGACAGGTCTCATTCGTCCGTATTATCGTAACTCTAAGATTGCGGCAGTACGTACTGTCGCAGATCATATTCAACAAACACTCATTACAAATAACGCAAGTGGTAATGGTGTTGAGTCTGCGATTCGTGAAGCTGTAAATAATAACGTATGTATTGCTATTTACAATGACAGTGGAACACAAATTTACAGTGCAGATAGTTTAGGTGCAGGTTGTGCCTTACAAGATCCTAAGTCAGATGAGATTCAGGATCTTTTGGACCTTTCATCGATTGATACGAAACTTCAAAATGGAGAACTCAGTATCAATATGACCAATCAGCGTACTGGACAAGAGATGATTATCTATGCACGTCACATTCGTGAGAATCTTGGAAATTACTATCTGTTTGTAAATACTGCATTAGAGCCAATTGATAGTGTTGTAACATTCTTTACGCGACAATATGCACTTTATACAATCATTGTGATTGTCGTAGCTTCGCTTGTAGCATTGATGATATCACGTCTAGTTACTGATCCTATCATTCGTATGAAACAAGAAGCGGTGAAACTATCACAAGCAGACTATAGTGCACACTTTGATGGTGGTTCATTAACAGAATTCCAGCAGCTGGCAAATAGTTTAAATACTGCAAATCGACAACTATCAAAAATTGATGAGCTACGAAGAGACCTTTTAGCAAATGTCTCACATGATATTCGTACCCCAATGACAGACATTCGTGCATATGCAGAAATGATTCGAGATATCTCTGGAAATGACCCAGTAAAGCGTGATAAACACTTAGGGGTTATTATCAAAGAGACAGACTATATGACGCGACTCATCAATGATATGAGTGAACTTGCCAAGATGCAATCAGGTAACTACGTACTTAATCGTACAAATATGGATTTAGCGGATAAGATTCGTGAAATTATTGAGTTAAACCAAAAGTCTATCGTGCAAGGTGGACAGATTGTAGAGTTGCATTTGCCAGGAACACTCTATATCTACGCGGATGAAGTTAAGATAGGACAAGTGATTACAAACTTCCTAACCAATGCCTTAAAGCACACAGCAGCAGGTCAACATATCATAATCCAAGCATATCGTAAACCTGATGAGGAAACGATGCACTTTGAGATACGAGATGATGGTGAAGGAATTCCTGAAAGTGAATTGCCGTATGTTTGGGATCGTTATCATAAGACATCTCGTTCATTCTCACGTAATCAACTGAATACAGGCTTAGGATTAGCGATTGTTAAGGCTATCCTAGATGCACATGATGCTCAGTTTGGTGTAGAGAGTGTTGTTGGAAAGGGTTCAACCTTCTGGTTTGAACTAAGGGAAACACATGAAGCTTGATTATTTAGGTGGAACAGACTTTCTGATTGATCAAGGCGAAGAGTTTTATCGTATGAATTCGGATACTGAATTATTAGGTCGTTTTATACGTATGAAACACCACCATCGATTCCTTGAGATTGGTTGTAATACTGGTGCTGTATTACTATATGCGTCACTTCGTAAACCGAAAGAACTGGTTGGAGTAGACTTATTTTCAGAAGTTTTTGAACTAACAAAACAAAACTTAGAACGTTATGAAGTACATGTAAATTTACATGCATGCAAGATTCAAGATTTTCATGATGAACTCTTTGATGTCATCGCATGCAATCCACCATACTTTTCAACCACAAATCAAGATTTGATGAATGTAAATCAGTATAAAAGAGCAGGAAGACATGAAGAAAACTTACCGCTGAGTGAATTATTCACATCGGTAAAAAGATTGTTAAAATCAAATGGATCTTTCTTTCTAGTACATCGTGCAAGTCGTTTAAATGAGATATATCAATGTGCGAGTGTGGTAGGAATGTTGCCAGTGAGAGTGTCATTTGCCTATGATCATTTTGGTGGAGTCGCTAAAACAGTACTAATCGAACTCCAGCTTACGACATCACATGAATGTATCATTGGTGCACCTGTTTATTTAGATGATCGTAGTACATTTCCTACAATTGAATAGAATATTATAAAATCCACCCTTAGGTGGATTTACTGTTTATGTGTTGTTATGGGGCTACGGTTGGCACTGGCGTTGGTGTAGCGTTAGGATCAACTTCAGGTGTTGGTGTTGGGACTACCTCTGGTGTAGGGGTAGGCTCAATGGTAGCCTCTGGAGTAGGTTCTATCGTTGGTTCTGGAGTCGGTGTTACTTGTGGATTCTCATTGAGTGTTCCTGGTGTTGTATTTGTTTCTGTTGCTGGCGCTGTTGACTTTAATGTATAACATACAACTTCAGCTGGACTTAAGAAACGCATATCGACACCAATCGTACCGACACCATTTGAAATATCAAGAACGAATGTATTTTGAATCAAGTGTTTCCCACGTAAGTAGTTTACTGCTTTGTCAGGTGCATAATAGGCTCCAAAGAAGTAGTATGCTTGTCCACCTAGAGAATGACCTGATAGGAAGTAGTCTGTTGTATCAAGTGGTACAAGAGATGCTGTATCTGGTGTATGACATACTGAAATGACATAGTTATCACTGCTTACGTTAGCGTAAGCAGCGTTAACATCAGGTGTACTATTCAATTCATTTTCGAGTCCTACTAAAGAAATAAATCCAGATGAACCATTATGTATGGACACAGAACTGTTGGAGATAACTTCAAAGTTTGCGGTCTGTAGAATGGATAAGACATGAGACTTGGTATCGGCAGTAGCACTATCTTGATCGCCCAATACTGCAAATTTTCCAAGTGGAGCTTTAATGGAAGAAAGGGCAGTAGCGACTTCACCATCAGATTCAGCTGTGATTGTTGCATTGGGTGCATAGACATCACCACCAAATACTACTGCATCAGGAGCGATACGATTGATTGTATCCACTAACTTCTGCAGACGACTTTGATTCATGTGGTTACCATAGTAGATATCAGAGACATATAAGATTTTGGTGTTATTGAGATCTTGTGGAATCTTATCCGATGTTAATGTCTGGTAGCGTACTGTAAACTTTCGTGGAGCAAGTAAGAAGGCATCTACCAATAGATATAAAACCAAACCGAATATAATACCTAAAATCAGTAATATCTTTTGTATTTGTTTCATGTGTTTTCCTCGCGTGTATAATCATATCACATCTATGTGGTACAATAAGCACACGAGGAAAGAAAATGTTAAGGAATAAAGGATATATCATTCAACTAGAAACTTTGATGCAACAAAAACAAGCAATGCCAGGTGCCAAAGAACTGATTCATGCATTCCAAACGGAGAATATTAGTTATCTAATTTTGACGGAACGTTCATCTGTAACGGTGGATGAAATCTTAAATCAGTTAGAACAATGTGGAATCCATGGTGTTAAAAAAGAGAATCTCTATACTTCCACGATGGCTGCAGTGGAGTATATCGTTGCGCATGATAAGAAAGCAATGGATGTTGATTATATTGGTGGTAAGGGTATTCGTCAGGTTTTAACAGATACAGGCTTTCACATTACACACCATCAACCGCAGTATTTCTTTGTGGGTATGGATCGTAATCTTTCTTACGATGAGTATCAAGATGTCTTTACGCAGTTAAGAAAGGGCAGCCAACTTGTATCTGTCGATCATCGTCGTATTCAGATAGTTGACCAAGTAGAAAAGATAGGTAATGGTACGATAGTACGTATGCTTGAGTATGCGGCTGGTGTCAAAGCGATGAACTTTGGCTGTGGGACAAAGATATTGCTAAAGTATGCAAGTATGCATCTACCATATTCCTTCAGTGAAACGATTATGATTGGTAATCGTTTTAAGAAGGATATTGTGCCAGCACTACAGTTAGGAATGTTAACATTTTATGTTGCAGGTAGCGAAGAGATGATGAAACAAGGTATCAATGATGAACTTCATCCAGATTATATTCTGGATGACTTAACAGGATTATTACGATAATCGTTGATTGAGGAGAGCGAGATGAAGATTTTGGTTCCGATAGAAAATGGTATGATTTATCAACATTTTGGTCATACACCTGCATTTCGTTTGTATGATGTTGAAGGTAATACAGTTCTTCATACAAAGGACTATGTACCAAATGGACAGGGGCATGTGATAATGTGTCAGATAGCATTAGAGTTAGGTGTAAATGTTGTGATTGCAGGGGGATTTGGCTTGCCAGTACAACAAACTCTTTCTTCTAGTGGCATCCAAATATATGGTGGAGTTAGTGGTAGTGCAGATGATGCAGTACTATCCTTTCTTGAAGGTACTCTTAACTTTAATCCAGATATTGTAAAGCATCATTGTGGTTGTCATCATTAAGCATTGAAAAAATAGATGATGATTGTTAATATATTGGTAATGCAGTGATAAAGAATAGTAGTGAGTGATTCATTTCCAGAAAGCCGTGGGTTGATGTGACACGGTATGATGACCTACATGAACTCACCTTTTGAGCATACGTAGCTTCTGCGTTAAAGAAGATTTGAGGTGTATGATTGATTTACAATCATAAACTAAGGTGGTACCGCGTATATAACGTCCTTAGAGTAGGACGTTTTTTATTTTGAAAAGGAGATTTGATATGTCATTTGATCACAAGAAGATTGAAACGAAGTGGCAACAGTATTGGGATGAACATCAAACATTTAAAACGGATGGTTATGATTTTTCAAAGCCTAAGTATTATGCGTTAGATATGTTCCCGTATCCATCTGGTTCTGGTTTGCATGCAGGTCATCCAGAAGGATATACAGCAACGGATGTTATTTGTCGTATGAAGCGTATGCAAGGCTTTAATGTATTACATCCAATGGGATTTGATGCGTTTGGCTTACCGGCTGAACAATATGCGATTAAGACCGGTAATAACCCTGCTACATTTACAGAAAAGAATATTGAGACATTTAAGAAGCAGTTACGTGCCTTTGGTTTTAGTTATGATTGGGACCGTGAGATCTCTACAGCAGATCCTTCTTTCTATCGCTGGACACAGTGGATTTTCAAACGTCTTTTTGAAGATGGCTTGGCGAAGTGTGTTGATATGCCAGTAAACTGGTGTGAAGAACTAGGTACAGTACTTTCCAATGATGAAGTCATTGATGGTAAGAGTGAACGTGGAGGATATCCTGTCATTCGTAAGAATATGCGTCAATGGGTAATCGATATTCCAGCGTATGCTGAAAAGTTATTGGAAGGATTAGAAACCATTGACTGGCCAGAGTCAACAAAAGAAATTCAACGTAACTGGATTGGTAAGTCTATTGGTGCACAGGTGACTTTCAAGGTTGATGGTCATGATGATAGTTTTGTTGTCTTCACAACTCGTTGTGACACATTGTTTGGTGCTACATACTGTGTACTCGCTCCAGAACACGTACTGGTGGAAAAGATTGTAAGTAGCGAGCAAAAAGAAGCAGTAGAAGCATACCGTAAAGAATGTGCAACAAAATCCGATTTGGAGCGTACAGAGCTAAATAAAGATAAGACAGGTGTATTTACTGGTGCATATGCGATTAACCCAGTGAATGGAAAGAAGATTCCAATCTGGATTTCTGACTATGTACTAGCAAGCTATGGAACAGGTGCGATTATGGCTGTTCCTGCCCATGATGAACGTGACTACGCATTTGCAAAAAAGTTTGGTATGGAAATCATTCCAGTACTAGCTGGAGGTGATGTAACGCAAGAAGCTTGGACACAAGATGGTTTACACATTAACTCTGAATGGCTTGAT
This sequence comes from uncultured Solobacterium sp., assembly GCA_938039295.1. Lineage (GTDB taxonomy): Bacteria > Bacillota_I > Bacilli_A > Erysipelotrichales > Erysipelotrichaceae > Bulleidia. The sequence continues at coordinate 23,367 of CALHUY010000032.1, read as the reverse complement.
GGTTTAAATAAACAGGAAGCCATTGATAAAATGATTGCATGGTTAGAATCTAACAATATCGGTCAAAAGAAGATTAACTATAAGATTCGTGAATGGATTTTTGCACGTCAAAGATATTGGGGTGAGCCAATTCCTGTAGTTCATCTTGAAGATGATCGCTACGTGGCAATCAGTGATGAAGAGTTACCACTTGTGCTTCCAGTACTAGATGACTATAAACCAAGTAAGGGAGGACAATCTCCACTTGCCAAAGATGAAGCATGGGTGAATGTAACTGTTGATGGCATCAAGGGTAAGCGTGAAACAAGTACAATGCCAGGTTCTGCTGGTAGCAGCTGGTACTTCCTACGCTATATTGATCCAAAGAATGATAAGGCGATTGCGGCACCAGAACTACTGAAACACTGGATGCCAGTTGACCTATATGTTGGTGGTCCAGAACACGCAGTAGGACATTTATTGTACTCTCGTATGTGGAATCGTTATCTCTATGATAAGGGTATTGTTACTACAAAAGAACCATTCCAAAAGCTAGTTCACCAAGGAATGATTTTGGGTGCAAATGGTATTAAGATGGGTAAGCGTTATCCAGAGTTTGCGATTGATCCAAATGTATTGATTGAACAATATGGTGCAGATACCGTACGTCTATATGAAATGTTTATGGGACCATTAGAAGCCAGCAAGCCATGGAGTGAGCAGGGTGTAGATGGTGCACATAAGTGGTTAGAGCGTGTTCATCGTTTGATTGTGGAGTCTAATAAACTGAGTGATACAAATGATGGCTCTTTAGATGAGGTATATCATGCGACTGTCAAAAAGGTTACAAATGATATCGAAAGTTTGAACCTCAACACTGCAATTTCACAGATGATGATTTTCATTAATGAATGTTATAAAGCTGAAACATTATATAAACCATATATCGAAGGCTTTGTACAAATGTTTGCGTGTTACGCACCACACTTAGGTGAAGAATTATGGCAATTCTTAGGTCATGATAATACTCTAACATTTGAAGCTTGGCCAACCTACGATGAAAGTAAACTTGTCAAGAATCAAGTTGAAATGGTCGTACAGGTCAACGGTAAGGTTCGTGGCAAATTTATGGCAAATATCGATGAAGACAAGAAGGTTGTAGAAGAAATGGCACTAGCTTTACCATCTGTACAAGCACAGATGGAAGGAAAGCCATTACGTAAACTCATTATTGTGCCAAATCGTATTGTAAATATCGTTGTTGGATAAAAACTACCTATGGGTAGTTTTTATTTACCATTGTAGGTATTATCAGATTCATATTGTTGGATAGTGGATTGTTTGATATAATCCAAAAAATAAATTATGGATGATTTTAAGGTAAATATATCGGGAGGTTAGAATTACTATGAGTAATTTGAATCAAGTAGTTAATTTTATAAAAGAAATAGAGAAATTAAAGACAATAACAAGATTTAACAGAACCCTTGATAGAAGATTTGAAAATAGTGCCGAGCATTCTTGGCAATGTGCGATAGCTTCGATGGTTCTTCAAGAATTTTATCCTGAAAAGTTAAATATAGAAAAGGTGATCTCTATGTTACTGATTCATGATTTAGGCGAAATTTATGCGGGAGATACCTGGGTGTTTGATGATAAAAATAAAGCTAACTCACATGATAGAGAACTAGAATCTATCAATCAAACAATGAGCATTCTTCCAGAAGAAAAATATTTAAATATGAAAAATACCTGGTTGGAATTTGAAAATGGGCAGAGTTCTGAAGCAAGATATGCAAGAGTGATTGATGCACTCGTACCACTTATCAATCACTTAGAAGTATCAGAATCAAATTATAATCCAGATAATATTAGTGCTGATATGGTATTAGAAAAGAAAAAATTTATAAAAGATGAATCGGAAGAATTATGGAAACTGACTGAGGAGTTGGTTAAGGAAAGTGTTAAAAAAGGTTTATATTTATAACAGCAATTGTTTTCAAGTAAAATATAGATTCTATTTTCAAAGAATAGAAATTAAAGTGAAAGAAAATTATTCAAAAATGGCACTATCAAAGATTGATAAAAACTACCTATGGGTAGTTTTTATTTACCATTGTAGGTAACATCAGATTAATATGGTTAGATAGTTGATTTTTTGATATAATTCAAAAGGTAAAAATTATGGAAGAATTTAAGGTAACGATAGAAAAATTTGATGGTCCGCTTGATTTGATGTTACATCTGATCAAAGAGAAACAGATGGATTTGATGGACCTAGATATGAACGAGTTAACTGACCAATACATTGCGTACTTAAACTCTATGCAACAATTGCATTTAGAAATTGCGGGTGAATATTTGGCGGAGCTAGCGACTTTGATCGAATATAAATCTAAGAAAATGATTCCTGGTAATAAGGAAGAGTTGGAAGATGCGTATGAGGAAGATCCTAAGGAACGCTTGGTTCGTCGTTTGTTGGAATACCAGCAATATAAGGAAATTAGCGAAAGTTTAAATGCCTTATTTGAAGAACGTCAAATGATGATGGGTAGACCCCTTAGCACAGAAGTGGATCAATGGATGAAACATTCTGATGAAGAGATGAAGGTTGAAGGCAACCCATATGATCTAATGAAGGCAATGAAGCGTATCTTAATGCGTATGCAGTTATCGAAACCAATAGAGGCACGCTATACAGTCAAAGAGATTTCAATGGAAGATCGTCAGATTGAAGTACGTGCGAAGTTAGACCGCTTACCTGAAACCTTCCGCTTTGAAGCATTATTAGACGATGTTCATGAACCGCAGATGTTTATTGCGACATTCTTAGCTGTTTTAGATCTTGCACGTCAACATAAGTTATTCTTTACAGTTGATGAACAGGAAGTTATTTGGTTTAGAAGAGGAGAGATGGTGAATGAGTGAGATGGAAAATCAGACAATCGTAGAAGATAACGCTGCTGTATTGGATGAAGAATTTGATGAAACAGCTTCATCATCAGACGAACAACAACCAGATCCAAAAGAGCGCATGCTAGCAATATTAGAAGGTCTATTATTCCTTTGTGGAGATGATGGCTTATCCATTGAGCAGGCTGCTACATCTATGGATGCGACAGAAGAGTATGTAGCAGAATTATTTGATGAGCTACAGAAATATTACCTACAGGAAAGCCGAGGTATTGAGATTGCGCGTTTTGGAGAAAAGTATCGTTTCTTATCCAAGGCATCGGTTCATGACGCTGCGAAGAAGTTATTCCAAACTTCTACAGAAGCCAAACTTTCTAATGCGGCTTTAGAAACACTAGCGATTATTGCATACAAACAACCAATTACACGTGTTGAAATTGAAGAAATTCGTGGTGTTGGTGCAGATGTGATGTTACGAAAACTCGTCGCTAGAGGTCTTATTCAAGAAGATGGTCGAAGCGAAGCAGCTGGAAGACCAATTCTATATTCTGTTACAGATGAATTCTTAGACTCTTTTAAACTATTAAGTTTAGATGAATTGCCAGAGCTTCCACAATTTGGTACTGAAGAAACAGATAATGGTGAGTTATTCCATTCCTAAGGGAAATGAGGGTTAGATTCATGATGAAGAAATTAATCGTTGTATTAACACTATGTTTCCTAGTAGGTTGTACAACTCGTCGTAACACTTCTGTGACACATGATACCAATCGTGTACTAGATGCAGGAAAAGTCGCTTCACAATTATTACGTAAATTAAACTTGACCGATTCTATGGAACAGGTAAGTGATAAGGTAATGGACAGCGTCTTTATGCAGGGTGAGGATTTAACAGATGACAAGATTGCTTATCTTGCGATAGAAAAAGGAAACTCTAATACAATTGCGGTCTTTGTGGCTGATGAAGATACGAGTGTTGATGTGCTACGTGAGCACTTAATAAAATATCTTGATTCCCAGAAAGTAACAATTGAAAATAATTATCCAACTGAAGTTTTCAAAATATCGAATGCTGTATTAGAGGATAATGGTAGAGTTGTTGTACTTGTGGTGGCTGATAACATTGAGGATGCACGCAAGTATGTAAATGACATACTTGAAAAATAAATCAAGCAGTTGTTTCTGAACAAAAAAGGAGAGAGGCTATGATTGAAAGATATTCCCGACAGGTAATGCGTGATGTATGGAGCGAAGAGGCAAAGTTTCAGGCATGGTTAGATGTTGAAATTCTAATTGATGAAGCTTGGTCAAAGCTTGGTGAAATTCCAGCAGAAGATGTAGAAAAGATTCGTGCAAATGCAAAGTTCGATGTCAATCGTATTCTGGAAATCGAACAGGAAACAAGACATGATGTAGTTGCATTTACAAGATGTGTATCAGAAAGTCTTGGTGAAGAAAAGAAGTGGATTCACTATGGTGTTACTTCGACAGACGTTGTAGATACAGCCAATGGTATTCGCTTCAAGAATGCAAATCAGATTTTACGTGAAGACATTCATACATTTATGGATATCTTGAAAACAAACGCACTTAAATACAAAGATACAGTTATGATGGGTAGAACCCATGGTGTACACGCGGAAATTACAACCTTTGGTCTTGTGTTTGCGTTATGGTATGAAGAAATGAAGCGTAATTTAGAGCGCTTTGAACTTGCATGCAAGGATGTTGAAGCAGGTAAGATTTCTGGTGCAGTTGGAACATTCGCAAATATTCCACCATTTGTACAGGATTATGTATGTGAAAAATTAGGTATTCAAAGTGCAGCGATTTCTACACAGGTATTACAACGTGATCGTCATGCGCACTACTTCGCAATCTTGGGTTTAATCGCTTCTTCTTTAGAGCAGATGGCAACAGAAATCCGTCACCTACAGAGAACGGAAGTCCGTGAAGCGGAAGAACATTTCAATAAGGGTCAAAAGGGTTCTAGTGCAATGCCTCATAAACGTAACCCAATTGGTTCAGAGAATATTTGTGGTGCTGCAAGAGTAATGCGTGGATATATGCTAGCAGCATATGAAGATATTCCATTATGGCATGAAAGAGATATCTCTCATTCTGGTGTAGAACGTATTATCTGTGCAGATGCGACAGAATTATTGGATTACATGTTAACGCGTTTTGGCAGAATTTTGAAAGACTTAACAGTATTCCCAGAGAATATGAAAAAGAATATCTGGCTAACGAATGGTGTTATCTTCTCACAACGCTTCATGTTAAAGCTAATTGAGAAGGGTTGGTCCCGTGAAAAAGCATATGATACAGTTCAACCACAAGCCATTAATGCATGGGAGAATCATCTCAACTTCAAGGAACTAATGTTAGCAAATTCTGATGTTACAAATACTTTAACATTAGAAGAAATCGAAGATTGTTTTGATCCAATGTATCATGTACGTAACGTAGATGAAATCTATAGACGCGTTGGAATTCTTTAAATTCTAAAGATAAAATATTTTAAACTGTATGGATAAATTTCCATACAGTTTTCTAATTTTAACAACAAAAATGTGTATTAAATTATACGTTATGTAAGATGTAAGTCATATACATTGACAAAGGGATTTATACAACGTAAAATGGTCTAGTTTAATAGAAAATCAAATGTTGAAAAAATCAATTTTGGAGGATTGTCAATGAAAAAACAACTTATCAATATTAGTGCATGCATGGCTATTTCAGCAAGTCTTTTATTTGCTGGAAATATCGCGACTTACGCTGAGGAGAATGATCCTACAGTATGGACAGAAACAAGTTCTGAAACATCAACAGAAAATGCTCCTACACTTGATTCAGAAACTACAGTAGAATCTAGTACACAGTCTTTACCAGAAACTATTTCAACACTAAATACAACTGCACTTCCTACTGTAAGTTCGACTCCATCTGCAAATAATAATATTGTCGACATTGGCGGTTACGTAAACGTTGAAGGTTTACCTGCAACTCTTAGTGCTGATGGTACTGGTGTAACATATAGATTTACAGTTGCTTATCAGAGATTACATTCTAGTGATGAGGGACAAACTGTAAGTGATTTACTAATTCGTGTCCCTAATATTGCAAATTCTGATGTGAAATTTACTTTAATTGGTACAAGAGATGCAAGTGGTAACCCTGTAGTAGTAAATGAACCAATGTCTATTGTTGATTATTATGAAGCAGATTACTCCGGTGGTGATGATTTTGGGATTCCAACAGCTGAAGAATTAGCAGCTGGAAAGAAAGCATTTACTTTATCAGGTAATGACTATTTGCAAGATTCTGGAAAAGTGAAGTCTTATAACATATATACAACGCAAAACCATAGCCAAGCAGTTTTAGTAGAAGTTACAATTCCAATGGATCAAGCGAAGAATATTAAGTATTTACCACTTGATGCAAGAGCTGAGTGGAAGGCAAGTGATGGATCCTCTACGGTTCGTGGATATGAATCCGGTTGCCAATCTTTAGAAGAATACACAAATCATTCTGTTACGATGAGTGGTGCTCCTGAAAATGTGGGTGGTTTATCAGATGTATCATTAATTACGGATGAATATGTAAATAATGGTCATCTCATTAAGTCAGTATCCAATCCAAACACTTATATCACACCAAACAATGGTGATTGGACAAACATTCCAAATGATACAAACATTGATGAGAATACATTCTTCGCTTATGCTAAAATCTTTACTTTACGTGCAAATAGCGCAGTAACTTACTACGCTCCTGTATCAGAAGATATGGCTGACCAAGATGTTTCTCAATTACAGTTAGGCTCTGTGGTTGTTGACTATGTAATTGCTGGCGAAGGTACTTCTATCAAGGCTACTTATATTGATACTATTTTAAGACCACTATATAACGCTGATGGTTCATTAGCTGCATATAATACAGCGGAAGATGGAAATGAAGCGCCACAGTCTATTACTTATGATGGTAAAGAATATACACTTGTAGGAACAAGTGCTATATCTGCTCCTGCTACTGGTACTTTAGCAGAGGGTGCAACTCGTGTTGTCTATGAATATGCATTAGCTGCTACACCAACTCCTGCTCCAACATTATCTACACCAGCTGCTTCAACACCTAAGACAGCAGATTCTACAAATTTAGCTGGATATATTACAGCGCTTCTTGCGGCTTTCGTAGCATTTAGTGTTACAGCCGTAAATAGATACAAGTCTAATCAAATTTTCTAAAACTAAGAAAGTCGATAGAAATATTCTGTCGACTTTTTATATGAAAAAATCCATATCAGAAAGTGATATGGATTCAATGACTATTTCAGAATATCTCTTAATACGATATTTGCGTTACGATCTGGTCCTACAGATACTAAGCAGAACTTTGTACCTGTATATTCTTCGATGAAGCGTACATACTTTTGACAGTTAGCAGGTAACTCATCAAATGTTCTAGCATTCGAAATATCTTCAGTCCAGCCATCAAAGTATTTGTAAACTGGTTTTGCTTTTGCATAGTCTTTTAGAGATGCAGGAACTGTATCATATTCCTTGCCTTCGATTTCATATCCTACACATACAGGTAACTTTTCATAGCCTGTTAGAATATCTAGTTTTGTAAGAGCCATCTCTGTTAGACCGTTTATGAGCACTGCTTGGCGTACGACTGGTAAGTCTAACCAACCAACACGACGTGGTCTTCCTGTTGTAGCACCATATTCAAAACCTTTTTCACGAAGGGCATGGGCTTCATCACCTTGTAACTCAGTAACGAATGGTCCTTCACCAACACGTGTGGAGTATGCCTTTGTTACACCAATGATATGGTCTAATTTACGTGGAGATACACCAGCACCTTCACATACACCTGCAGCTGTAGGGGATGAGGAGGTTACATATGGATATGTACCATAGTTGATATCCAACATGTTCGCTTGTGCACCTTCAAATAAAACAACTTGTTTTGCGTCTAACGCCTTGTTGATTTTATCTGTCGCATCACAAATCATTGGTAGTAGACGTTCTCTATATTCTTTGAATGTAGCAACCATTTCATCGTAATCAAATGGTTCTGAATTAAAGAGTTTAACAATTTCTTCATTCTTTTGTGCAAGAACGATCTTTAATTTTTCTTGGAATACATCCCAATCACGTAAATCACAAACACGAATACCAATACGTGTATATTTATCTGCATAGCATGGACCAATACCATTCTTTGTTGTTCCAATCTTACCAGCACCTGCTCGTAACTCTTGTAATTCATCAATCTTTACATGATATGGCATGATGAGATGAGCACGGTCACTAATTTTTAGGTGATTACATGTAAAACCTTGAGATTCTAATGTTTCAATTTCCTTAAATAGCACAGATAGATTAACGACAACGCCAGGGCCAATAATGCATGTGGCATCAGCGTTTAAAATACCTGATGGTAATAAGTGTAAAATGATCTTTTTATTATTCACGACAACGGTATGTCCTGCATTATTACCACCTTGGAAACGGACTACCATATTGACGTTAGTTCCTAGTAAATCGACGACTTTTCCTTTTCCTTCATCGCCCCATTGGGAACCTACAACTACATATCCTGACATGATATATCTCCTTTAACGCAACAATAATATCATATATATCTTGAATATAGGCAAAATAGAGAAAAATTATCAGTGTTTATAGTAGAATAGGGAAAGAGGTGATGAAAATGAGTGAAAGAAATGCAAAAGGAAAAACACCGGAAGATTATGGCTTCCGTATGCCTAATAAAAAAGGTATTGAGAAATTTGAATTACATGAGGGCGCAAGCGTCAAGAAAGTAATCGGTATTGTATCAGGTAAGGGTGGAGTAGGTAAGTCATTTGTGACGTCGATGCTAGCATCTATGATGCAAAAGAGAAATCATCGAGTAGCTGTATTAGATGGCGATATCACAGGTCCATCCCAAGGCAAGTCTTTTGGAGTTACATCAAAGGCAGAAGGCTTTAAGGGTACTATTTATCCAGCAATTACAAAGAATGGAATGCAGTTAATTTCATCTAATATGTTGCTAGATAAGGATGAGACACCAGTTATCTGGCGTGGTCCAATGGTAGCTTCTATTTTGCAACAGTTCTATTCAGAAGTATTATGGGAAGCAGTAGATTACATGTTTGTAGATATGCCTCCAGGAACAAGTGATGTTCCATTAACATTATTCCAATCTGTACCACTTGATGGAATTATCGTCGTGACAAGTCCACAGGATTTAGTATCGATGGTAGTTGAGAAGGCCATTAACATGGCATCTATGATGAATATCAAGGTATTAGGTCTTATTGAGAATATGTCTTATGTTCAATGTCCTAACTGTGATGAGAAGATTTATGTCTTTGGTAAGTCACATGCACACGAAGTGGCAAAGAAGTATCACTTGCCATTACTTGCACAGATTCCAATGAATCCAGAGATTCCAGCTGCTGCAGATAAGGGTAGCATCGATGAAGTGGTTGTACCAGAATTAGATGTTGTAGCAGAATTCATTGAAAGTATTTAAACTATTCACATAGTATTCACATAACTTTACTAAGATACGCATAAGGAGGATATTCCATGACAAAGATTTTGATTGTAGATGATGAAGCGAAGATTCGCGAACTGATTATCAAATACGCAAGACATGAAGGTTTTGAAACAGCTGAAGCTGCGGATGGTATGGAAGCTGTAGAACTATGCGAAAAGAATAACTATGATCTTGTTGTCATGGATATTATGATGCCTCATTTGGATGGCTTTTCAGCAGTGAAAGAAATTAAAAAGATAAAGCCACAATTACCATTTATTCTATTATCTGCATTAGGTGAGGAATATGATCGTATTCATGGTTTTGATGTTGGTGTTGATGATTATGTTGTAAAACCATTCTCTTCCAAAGAGTTAATGATGCGTATTCATGCCATCTTGAAAAGAACTAAACCAGTTGAGGCTGTATTAAATGAACAGTTTAAAGTTGATGACATGGTAATTGACTATTCTGCACGCACCGTAACAATTGAAGGTCAACGTATCCAGTTATCTCCAAAAGAATATGAATTACTTGTCTATCTTGTAAAAAATAAAGGTATTGCGTTGACACGTGAACAGCTCTTACAAAATGTTTGGGGTTATGACTTCTTTGGAGATGATCGTACTCTTGATACTCATATAAAGCTATTGCGTAAAAACTTAGGTGATTATGCAAAGTATATTATTACGTTGAGAGGAGTTGGCTATCGTTTTGAAAAAGTTGATGCCTAAAACAAAAAAGAATATTAGTCTTCGTTGGAAGATTGGTTTATATCTTTCTGTATTCTCATTTGTACTTGTGGCCATCGTATTTATATTTCAGGCTATATTACTGGAGCCGATGTACGAGGCAAGTAAGAAACGTACGGTAGAGAATGTATCCAATGCGGTAGTGAATCTCGTAAAAGAAAAAGATGATGCGGATGATATTGAAGAATATATCAACATTGTTCAAGAGACTAATGAAACATGCATTCGTGTTTTACGAGAATCCAATATCTTTCCAGGTACGTATGAAGATACGTACTTTGAATCCAATAGTGGAAATCTAGGTTGTCGTTTATACAAGATGTCTTCCAATGAAATTCTAACGCAGATAGCAAATGCGGAGAATAGTGGTAAGGGTGAATCAATGGTTGTACAAGATACAAACTTGATTACACCAACCAATGGTGAACGTTTCCGTAATATTACGTATACACGTATTATTAATGACCACGATGGCAATAAATCAATTGTCATGGTTTATAGTAATATCACACCAATTTCTACAACAAAGAAAACATTGTCGATGCAAATGTGGTATATCTCTGCAATTATCTTGGTTGCAGTACTAGTGCTAACGTATATCATGTACCGTACAATTGCGCGTCCATTAATTTTAATCAATCAATCTGCTAAGTCATTGCCAGAGGGTAAATATGAACGTGTTACAGTACAAAACTATCGAGAAGCAGAAGAATTAAACGATACATTATTAACAGCTGCTGAGGATATTCAAAAGGCTGACAAAGCGAAACGTGATTTAATTGCGAATGTATCACATGATTTACGTACGCCATTAACGATGATTTCTGGTTATGGAGAGATGATGAAAGATCTTCCAGAAGAGAAGACGGATGAGAATATTCAAGTCATTATTGATGAATCCAAACGGCTAAATGCACTTGTCAATGACTTGTTAGATTTATCAAAATTACAGGAAGAAAAGATTCAACTAGAAAAAGAAAATTTTGATTTAACAAAAGTTCTGTATACACAACTACAAAAGTATGATGTTTATCACATGCAAGAAGGTTTCACAATTGATACTGAGTTAGCTGATGAAGCAATCATCAACGCAGATATCAAACGTATTGAACAAGTGTTTAATAACTTTATGACAAATGCAATTAACTATAGCGGTGATAAAAAGCATATTATCGTTCGTGAAATACGTAAGGATGATATAGTGCGTGTAGAAATACAAGACTTTGGTGAAGGGATTGCGAAAGAAGATATTGCTAAGATTTGGGATCGCTATTATAAGATTGATAAGGAACATGTACGTGTATCAAATGGTTCTGGTATCGGTTTAGCAATTGTCAAAGAGATACTTGAGCTACATGATGCTAAATATGGTGTTATCAGTGATCTTGGAGAAGGCAGTACATTCTGGTTTGAATTTCCAATTGTAAAATAAAAAGTCGTGTACTTCATCATGAGTACATGACTTTTTACTTTATCTGGTTTGCGAGCTGATTAATATCTGCGATAATTTGTTGTTCGAATCGATTTGTGTCTGCATGTTTTAAGACAAGAATTTTACTATTTGGATTAGGAGTAAATATAGTTTGTCCTCTAGTTTCTTCTCCAGTTAGGATAACTTTACAATCACAGTATTCACCTTGGAAGATTTCTGGCTGTAGTAAGTATTCTGCAACTGCTAAATCAAAGATAGTATGTCTTGTGCGTTGGTGCTTTCGTCCATAGATTGCAAAGAAATCCATAATACCTCCAACCATTTTTGTTAGATAGCGTTTATCTTTCATCCAACTTTGAATAGTCTCTTCACTAATCGTACAATCATCGCAACATTCAAGTGGAATAATGACAGTCGGTACTTTGCCAGAGAATACTTCCTTTGCGGCATGAGGGTCTGCATAAATATTAAACTCAGCATGTGGAATAACATTACCTCTATACCAAGAACCACCCATGACAACAATTTGTTCTATATGGCTGATAAGTGTTGGTTCTTCATTTAGAAGTGTAGCAATATTTGTTAAAGGAGCTAGAGCCATGATGGTTACTGGTTCTGGGGATGAAAGAATTTTATCTTTCATAAATGTAATAACGTTTTGATCTATTGATTTAATAGTCAGTTTTGGAAACTCGAATCCTTCTAGACCGTTGTATCCATGTGCTGCCTGTGGAGAGGGTGGATAAACTAGTGGTTTATCTGCTCCCATACATACGGGGATATCTTCTCTATGGATATACTCTAGAACATTTAACATGTTCTCTGTAATCAAAGGGAGTAAATTATTTCCGCATACAGTTGTAATACCTAAGATATGAAAGTTATCTGGATTAGCAATCGCTGAAAGGATTGCCATAACGTCATCATGTCCTGGGTCGCAATCAATGAGTACATATTTTTTCTTTATCATTTTCCCTCGATTCTACAACTGATAAGTTGGATAGCTGTTTTTGTTTCATTGAGAATTGCTACTGAAGATGGAACAAGTGTTAGGGTTAGTTCAAACTTCTGTCCATTAATATAGACTGCTTGTTGGTCATAATTCAATGCAAGCATTTTTACTTCTTCATTCATGCATGTGATTAACTTGCGTGTTATGTTTCGATTCAGGTTAATGGTTAAATATACTGATTGATTCTCAACTTCGATTGATTTGTAATCATAGCAGCCATTCCACTGATAACACATATGTATGTGAATGTTATTTTGAGGAATCCATAAAAGAGACATATGATGAACGGAAACATCTGGTCCGCTAAAATTCAATTCACTCTGTGCATCTAATAGGAATTGATTCTGTTGAATTGTAGCATTACCACGATTAAGACGTAGTCCTGAGATACCATAATGTTGTTTTAATCCAATATCATATCCCCAATCTTCTACACTCAATGAAGAAAAGTCAATGACATAGGATGGTTGTTTTATGACATCAAAGGTATTTACAGCGAAATAATTTCGCTGAATACGATTCTGACTTTGTATTAATAATCCGTATTCTAAATAGGGAATGTCATTTGTGTTTGGTTGGTATTCTAAATTTAAATCTTGAGTAAACTCACCGTGATAAATTTTACCTGAATATCCTTTGACATATATTGCTGTATCAATAGGTAGAGACTCTGGATTATCTAAAGAACAGCGAATGATATCTCCGGGTTCGATGATAGCGGAAAACTCTGGTTCATAGCGGCAATCATACACATCTTGTGGACGATAGTAACAGTGTTTGTATATTTTAAATTCTTGATTTGGAAGAATGTCATCTAAGCATACTTTTAATTGATTTTGTTGTACGCGTAAATTGCATGCATGATAACGGTTTGTTTCAATTTTAAAACCGTTTGTCGCATATGGTAGAGAGAAATCTGTAGTATGTTTTCCAATTGTTTCGCTAGGATAAGAAATACCGTGAAGTTTGCAAGCTAGTGTTGCAAAATGATACGCAGATTTAGAAATTGTTGTAATATTCTTTGAGCCAATCGATGACGAACATAAAAGGGTATCATTCATTGGTTTAATCCATTTCTCATCGATATTTTCTAGTCCAACCATCATTGCCATTATCGAACCGACATTTCCTAAATTGCAATCGGTATCTCTACCTGCCTCAGCAATTAACTGCATCGTACGATCAAACTCATTGTTTCCATACAGCATGCCATATAGCATAATCGCTGTATTTGGTAATATGTGACAAAGACCTTCGTAGTTATCGTAACTGTGCCTGTCTTCAATATATGCAAGGCATTTTTCTGGTTCATTTGGATATTGAAGATGGAAGTCTAACATTTCTCGAATTAATTTTGTATAGTTTGAATTTTGGTTGAGATATTTTAATGCGGTAGTAATCAGTTCTCTAGCATCCTGAATATGCCAAGCAAGGGATATACATACTGCCACAAATTTACCACCTTCAATCCCGTCAAGATCATGAGTAACACTACTCATTTTTTTTGCTAATGAAACTGCAATTTCTGGTTTATCTAACGCTAGGTATCCCCAGCAATCGCTAAAGATTTGACCACCGATTTGCTCGGAGACAGCTCTTGAGTTTTGTTTACTAGAACCAGAAAGGGGAGCGTCAATATGATTGATCAGGTTTAACCATGCGGTATGTTCTGTAGAAATACCTTTTCCTCCCCACCAGAAAAAACCTTTTTCGTATGGGACTACATTCAGAAGATTATTTGCCATATCTTGTTCTGTTACATCTTCAAAAGAATGATATTTCATAACATCCGCAAAAAATAATGGGCCATTAGCATCATCGTCAGCAGCAAACTGAGAATAATCTGTCAGATAATCTGTAATCGGTTGATAGCATTTGCGTACTTCTGGACCAGACCATGATTCGATTGGTGCACCTAAGCGTATTCCAATATTCTTTCCTAACCATGCTGCATAAATTCTCTTATATATCTCTTTAAATGTAGTCATATGGTCTCCTATGTATGGAAGATATTATAACGATAAATTTACTTTTATGGAATGAATCAAGAGCGGTTACATTCTTTTATGAATTTTAATGCATCCTACATGCATATCGATAAAAGTATGATATATTTAAAAATGAAATGAGGAGGAAATTTTCGACTATGAGTGATATTTTGAATATCATCGCAGATGAAACTTTGACATATCATCAGCAAGTTTTAGCACTTGCTAGATATGCTGAAAATACTGACCATACACTTGAGTTAAGCCCAGAATTAATTCAAGCAAAAGCAGATCGTATTATCTGTGATTTGGGTGAGGGCAATGCTCCATATCGTCCACGCTATATTTGTCCAGATTATGAATTGCTAATGGAGAAAGGTTGTAAGTTTTTACAATTAGAAGCTCCAAAAAATCTTTATGAAGCACTAAATACATTATTGATTTTCTATCATAGTGTACCAAGTATTACTTCTTTCCCTGTATATCTAGGTGATTTTGATGATTTACTAGAACCATTTGTACTAAAGGAAAGTCGTGAGAATGCTAAAGCAGCGATGCGTTTGTTCTTATTGAATATTGACCGTACTTTAACGGACTCATTTGTACACGCAGATGTAGGACCACAGGCATCAGAGACTGCACGTATCTTATTTGAATTAACAGAAGAGATGCAGCTAGCAGTGCCTAATCTAACTTTGAAGTATGATCCGGATATTACTCCACGTGATTTTGCTGAATTAGCTGTTAAGTGCATGATGAAAACATCTAAGCCATCTTTTGCTAACCATAAGATGTTTACAAGAGAATGGGGCGATAAATATGCGATTGCTTCCTGCTATAACGGTCTAAAGGTTTGTGGGGGTGGTTTCACATTACCACGTCTACGTATGTATGAATGTGCTTTGAAAGCTAAGGATACAGAGGACTTTTTAGAGAATGTTTTACCATACTATACTTCTATCATGCTAAAGATGATGGATGATCGTATTGAATTCTTAGTTGAAAAGACTGCATTCTTTAAGTCTAACTTCCTTGTTACAGAAGGATTTGTGAAGTTAGATAACTTTACTGGTATGTTTGGTATGGTTGGTCTAGCAGAATGTGTAAACTACTTGATGGGTATCAAAGATCCAAAGAAGGGCTTTGGTAACAATGCCGAAGCAGATGCTTTAGGTTTGCGTATCATGGATCGTTTAGAGTCACTTGTAAATGCACATGACTCTAAGTATGCTGCAGCATTTAACCATAAGTATCGTTTACATGCACAAGTAGGTATCGATAGTGATGGACGTGAGGATTCACCAGGTGCACGTATTCCAGTTGGTGCAGAACCAATTATTCCTTTGCAAATTAATCACTCCGAAAAATTCCATAAATATTTCCCTACAGGTATTGGAGATATCTTCAAGTTTGAAGAAACTTGGGAGAATACACCAGAAGCTGTACTAGATATTATTGATGGAGCAATTAGAAATGATATGCGTTACTTCTCTGGTTATCTTGAGAATAATGATGTCGTTCGTGTTACAGGTTACCTTGTTAAGAAGAGTGAACTAGCAAAACTTGATGCTGGTAAGCAATCTTTAAATAACGTTTCTATCTTCGGTAAAGGCGCACGTGACTTTGGTGCAGCGTTAGACCGTACAATTGTTAATGATGGCGACAGCTCCAATTAATAAAATTATTGAATTTTCAAATGTTGATGGTCCGGGTAATCGCACATCGATATTTGTTCAGAAATGTCCATTTAAATGTCTATATTGTCATAATCCTGAGACGATTCATATGTGTGTACATTGCGGTGTATGTGTAGAAACTTGTCCGAAAAAAGGAGAGGCTTTAGAAATTGTTGATGGAAAAGTAATTTGGCATAAAGATAAATGTATCGATTGTGATACATGCATTCATGTTTGTCCTCACATGTCTTCTCCAAAAATTACAGAGATGACAGCTGATGATGTCCTCAAGCAACTAATACCATTATTTCCATACATTCAAGGTATTACAGTATCTGGTGGTGAATGTACGAATTATCCTGAATTCTTAACAGAGTTATTCACAAAAGTACATACGTATAATAAGACGTGTTTCTTAGATTCTAATGGAGCATATCTCTATGAACAGATGCCTGAATTAATGGCGGTGACTGATGCGGTCATGCTTGATGTAAAAGCATGGAACAAATCTTGGCACGAAAAATTGACAGGTATTTCAAATGAAAATGTTCTTCGTAACTTAAAATGGTTACAAGAAAATAACAAGCTTTATGAAGTTCGTACTGTATGTATGCCTAACATGCATGAAGATAACTTATCTACAGCATTAGGGGTTGTTTCTAACCTAGATCCTAACATTCGTTATAAACTGATTAAATATCGCCCATTTGGTGTAAGAGAAGAAGGTTTACAGAAGTTAGGTAAGACTATAACGACGGATGAAGAGATTCAATTATTAAAAGTTGCTTGTGAAAAGCATGGGGCAAAAAACGTGATTATTGTGTAATGATTATTGAATTTGAAATAATGATTCATGATTTTGATATTGCATTTTCTAGATGATTATGAAAAAATGAAACTGCAGTTTAGTTATACTGCTTAATAGAGGAATGCAAAATATGATAAATCAAATGCATCTAAAACTCACTGAAACACCATTTTAAAAAGTTGTTTTAGTGTCGTATTGGGTGCATTTTTCATTTTTGGGTTTACTCGATGTTTTAAGAACTATCTTATTTAATTCAGGAGGGAAAAATATGAATAAGATTACCAAGTTAGTACTTGGATCCGTTGTTGCATTATCCATGGTTGGATGTGGTAGCAAGTCAGATTCCAAAGCATCAACAACAGCTTCAAATTCAGGAGATAAGACAAAGATTTCATTGATCTTACCATATATTGGTGACCAGTCTTACTTCGATACAACTTACAAGGGACTACAGTTAGTTCAAAATGAACTAGGTGACAAAGTTGAAACTAAGTTAATTGAAATGGGTACAGACGCTGCCGGTTGGGATACAGCATACCGTCAAGCTGCAGATGATGGTTATCAAATCATTATCTCTGGTAACTTCCAATATGAATCCTATATGTTGGCTGTTGCTGAAGAACATCCTGAAATTAAGTTCTTAAACTTTGACTACAGTGATGCAAAGGCAAACTCTTTGGATAACGTTTATTCTATTACTTACGCTGCAAACGAAGCTGGTTACTTAGCTGGTGTAGTTGCTGGTGTTAAGACAGAATCTGGTATTGTTGGATGTATTGGTGGTGTAGACTCACCTGGTATCCGTCAATTCTTAGCTGGTTACATGCAGGGTGTATATGATGTTAATCCAAATGCCAAAGTAATCTCTGGTTTCGTTGGTGGATTTGGCGATCCAGCTACAGCAAAGGAAATTGCATTAAATATGAACAAGCAAGGTGCTGATGTTATTTATCACGCAGCTGGTGGTTCTGGTAACGGTTTATTTGAAGCTGCTGCTGAAGCAAACTTCTGGGCAATCGGTGTTGACGCTGACCAATATGCTTCTATGAGTGGTAAGCCTGAATTAGCTAAGCATATCTTAACTTCTTCCGAGAAGAAGTGTGACATTGCTATCTTACAATCTATCAAGTTAATGTTAGATGGTAAGGCTGAATATGGTACACAGAAGACTCTAGGATTTGTTGATGGTGCCGTTGGTTTAGCTGAGAATGAAAACTATAAGGCTAATATGACTGCTGATCAACTTGCTAAAGTTGAAGAAATGAAGAAGAAGTTAGCAGCAGGCGAAATCAAGGTTAGCGATCAGTTAAAGGATGATAAAGCCTACGATACTTGGTTAGATAAAGTTGGTCTCAAGTAATTCACGTTTTGAATACCAAAGATGCTCTATCGAAAGGTAGAGCATCTTCTTTAAAAGAGGTAACAATATGGACAATACGATTTTGAAGTTAGATGGAATCACAAAGATATATCCAAATGGTACTGTAGCAAACCGTAATATCAGTATTTCCTTTAACAAAGGAGAAATTCATTCGATTTGCGGTGAAAATGGTGCCGGTAAATCTACTTTGATGAATATTATTTTTGCGATTGAAAAACAAACAGAGGGTAAAATTTCTTATAAAGGACAGGAGATTAACTATGCCTCTAGTATGGACGCAATTGAAAATGGTATCGGTATGGTGCACCAGCACTTTATGTTAATTCCATCCTTTACAGTTGCACAGAATGTTGTGTTAGGTGCAGAGCCTAAGAAGGCTAATGGCTTTATTGACATGGATAAAGCCAATCAGATTACTAACGAATTAGCAAAGAAGTATAAATTTGATGAAATTAACGCAACTGATTTAGTTAGTGATTTGACTGTTAGTGCGAAGCAGAAAGTTGAAATTCTTAAGACACTCTATCGCAAAGCAGAAGTGATCATCTTAGATGAGCCTACTGCAGTTTTAACACCACAGGAAACGGTTCAATTATTTGAGCAGTTAAAGGGATTTAAAGAATTAGGTCATACAATCATCTTTATTTCTCACAAATTAAATGAAGTAAAAGAAATTTCTGACCGTATAACTGTTATTCGTTCTGGCGAAACAAAGGGTACATATGATGCGAAAGATATTTCAATTGAAAAATTAACAGAATTGATTATTGGCCATAGTCTTGAAAGTTCATTTGATTCTTTACGTAAACAAACTTCTGGAAATGAGAAGATTTTATCAGTTGAGCATCTCTCGTTTGAAGTGGGTGGTATCAAGAAAGTAGATGATGTTAATTTTGCAGTACATGCTGGTGAGATTTTAGGTATTGCTGGTGTACAAGGGAATGGACAGGAAGAACTGATTAAAGTAATCACTGGTATGGAAGCATATCAGTCTGGTAAAGTGATTCTTGGTGGTGTTGATATTTCTAAAAGCGATATTCTACATAAACGTGAAGCAGGTCTAGCATATATTCCTGAAGATCGTATGCAAGATGGTATTGCGGCTACAGCAAGTATTCAAGATAATTCAATTTCTACATATTATCGTAAGCCAGACTATTCTGGTAAAGTATTTATGAAGGGTAAGAGCATTCGTAAGATTGCTCAAGCGTTAATCAAAAAGTTCCAAGTTAAAACAAATTCTGAAAAACAACGTATCAATTCACTTTCTGGTGGTAACATCCAGAAGGTTGTAGTTGCTCGTGAATGGCAAACAAGTCCTAAGTGTTTGATTGCCTCACAACCAACTCGTGGTATCGATATTGGTTCCGCAAACTATATTCATCACCAATTAATTGATATGCGTAATAATGGGGCTGCAATTTTGTTAATTAGTGCAGACCTGAATGAAGTAATGGCAGTTAGTGATTCATTAATTGTTATGTTTGAGGGAAAGATTGTTGCATACTTTAAAAATGCAAAGGATGTATCTGCAAACGAATTAGGTTTCTATATGTTAGGAACTAAGAAACAAAGTGCAGAAGAGATTAAGGAGGCAAGCAAATGAGTACGATGAAAAGAAAGTTTCGTATTACTGATGATGGACCTTTTGAAGCATTACGTATTCTAGCTTCCATTGGTATTGCGTTAGTTGTAACGTTTGTTGTATTGGCGTTTGTATCAAAACAGCCTCTTGCTGATTTTATTCGCTTACTTACATATCCACTTAGTAAACCGAGTTACTTTGGATATGTACTTGTTAAGGTTGTCCCTTTAACATTTGCAGGTCTAGCAACTTTACTGTACTTTAGAACTAATCTCTTTAATCTAGGTACAGAAGGTGTGTTCTATATCTCTGGTATTGTTGCGACAATATTCGCTATCAATCCAATGTTTATGACAGGTAACACTGTAATTGACTCCATGATTCCAATTTTGATGGCTACTTTATTTGGTGGTATCATCTCACTGATCCCAGGTCTTATCAGTATGCGTTATAAAGCGGATGAAATGGTAATTTCTTTGATGATGAACAGTATTCTATTTGGTATTGGTTATTTCATCCTAAAGAATTTCTTGGCAGTAGGTGGTGTCAATGGTACAGCATCTCCAAACTTTATCAAGACTGCTCGTTTACAAAATTTGATTCCAAAGACACAGGTACATACTGGTTTTATCATTATGATAATTGCTGTTATCTTAATCTATGTTCTTCTTTACAAGACAAAGCTAGGCTATGCAATTCGTATGACAGGTATTAACGCAAACTTTGCGAAGTATTCTGGTATGGGTGCCTTCGGTATGTTTATGGCAGTTCACTTCTTAGCGGGGGCACTTGGTGGTATGGGGTCTTCTGTTGAACTATTAGGTATGTATCAGGCATTTACTTGGACTGTACTACCAGGTCTTGGTTTTACTGGTGCATTGATGGCAATGCTTGGTAAGAATGATCCAATTGGTGTATTGATTGCGGCGTTTGGCATTAGTTACCTACGTGCTTCTGCACAGTTACTTGCAAATGATTTGCCATACATTGATATCAAGATGATCTCTATTGTAGAAGTAATTCTAACGTTACTCATTTCCTCTCAATTCTTCTTGAGAAAGTGGCGTTCCAGACAACTTCTAAAGGAGGAAAAGAAGAATGGCTAATCTATTCAAGGATATATTGAATGCTAGTTTTATCTTTATTGTCATTCGTGTAGCAGCACCACTTGTATACGCATCTCTTTCTTCCTATATTTCTTCTCTAGCAGGTATTCCAAATATTGCGATTGAAGGTGTCATGAACTTTGCGGCTTTATTTGGTGTTTACTTCAGTGCAATTAGTGGGTCTGCATGGATTGGTTTATTAGGTGCAATTGCAGTAGGTATTGCCTGTGGTCTAGTACTTTCATTCTTTACAATTAAGATGAAAGCAAGTCCTATCATGGTAGGTATTGCATTAAACTTATTCTCTGCTGATTTTGCGATTTACTTATTATTATTGTGGACTGGTTCAAAGGGAACTACAGCTAGTCTACCTTCAAAAGTATTGCCTACTATCGATATTCCATTTATAAAAGATATTCCTGTTATTGGGGAGATTATTAGTGGACATTACTTCTTAACATATGTATGTTTACTGTTAACAATACTCTTATTCATACTTGTCTATAAGACGCCGTTTGGTTTACGTATGAAGGCTTGTGGTCTTGATGCGCATGCGGCTGAGTCGGTTGGTATCAAGGTGAATCGTGTACGTATGATTGCGGCAATTATGTCATGTTTCTTAGCTGCTTTAGGTGGTGCATATCTTTCAATGGGATATATGTCGTTCTACTCTAGTAATATGGTCGCTTCACGTGGATGGATTGGTATTGCGGCAGCAGCAGTAGGTGGAAAGAACCTTGGTGTAGTAGTTCTTGTGACAATGATATTCTCGGTTGCACAAGCTGTTGTAAATGTATTGTTGTTAGAAGGTTTGCCATCAGAGTTAGTAAATATTATTCCTTACGTCTCTGTATTAGTAATTTTAATTATCATTGGTATTCGTACTAAGAAACAACTTAAAGTGAAAGCATAGTTAGCAATTGATTTGTTACATTAGCAGGCTATTTGTAGCTTGCTTTTTTAGTCCAACTTTTCTGTATTCCATTGTTTCAACATTTCTTGATTTAGTTTAAAATGGAAATACATAATCGGAGGGTTAAAAATAATGGATTATAAACAAAGATATGAAGAATGGGTTCAAATGTTACCTGAGGGTGACCCCCTGAAAGATGAATTGTTGGCAATCAAGGATAATGACAATGAAATCAAAGAGCGTTTTTATCAAAATTTAGCATTTGGTACTGCTGGTTTACGTGGCATTGTAGGTGCCGGTACTAACCGCATGAACTTCTATACAGTTGGTAAAGCAAGTCAAGGTATAGCAGAGTATATCTGTGCACAGGGACAAGAAGCGATGGATAAGGGTATTGTCATTGCACATGACCCACGTCACTTCTCTAAAGAATTCTCACAATTATCTGCTGGTATTTTTGCGGCGAATGGAATTAAGACTTATGTCTTCCCAGACTTACGTCCAACCCCTGAACTTGCGTTTATGATACGTAAGTTAGGTACCACATCTGGTATTAACATTACGGCTTCCCATAATCCAAAGGAATACAATGGTTATAAAGCATATTGGAATGATGGTTGTCAGGTAAGTAGTACAGTAGCGGATGGGATGGAAGAAAGAATCAACGCTGTTGATATCTGGAATGGTATTAAGAAGTCAGACTTCAACGAAGGCGTAGCTTCTGGAAAGATTGTTGTGTTATCTGAAGAATATGACCGTGCATATCTAGATCTTGTAGAAAGTCTTGCCATTCATAGTGGTGATGAAATTGACTTAGATATTCCACTTGTATATACACCACTCAATGGTGCAGGTTCTATTCCATTTGCGACAATGATGAAGGACCGTGGATTTACAAACTGGCACATCGTACCAGAACAGAAAGATCCAGATCCAGACTTTACAACAGTAGGTTATCCTAACCCTGAAAGTCCTGCAGCCTTCAAGATGAGTGAAGAACTTGGTAAGAAGGTTGGTGCTGAACTATTAATGGCTACAGATCCAGATAGTGACCGTTTCGCAATTGAATTACGCGATGATGATGGTAACTATATTCCATTAAATGGTAATCAGACAGGATACTTATTAGTAAATTACATCTTAGAAGGTCACAAGAGTGCTGGAACATTACCTGAAAAGGGTGTCATGATTAAGTCTATCGTTACTTCTACAATGAGTACTGTTATGGCAAATGCGTATGGTGTTGAGATGTATGAAGCCTTAA